>JAJZVE010000158.1 GCA_021845835.1 Pseudomonadota bacterium
GCCGTGGGCGGGGCGGGCGGGACCGGAGGGGGCGGCAGGCGGACGCCGAGCATCCGGCACAGCGGACGCAGCAGGCGGCGCATCTGCGGCGCCGCCGCGACCAGCGCCGCCATCTCCGGTTCGGCCAGCAGGTACCGCAACTGTTCGCCGCTCGCAGCCGCCTCCGGCACCAGCCGGATCAGCCACGCACGTGACTGCGGCAGCGCGCGGCGCGCGGTGCGCCGCGCCGTCGCACGGGGGCGGCGGCGGCAGGGGATGCGGCGCGCCCGCCCTGCCGCGATGCGGGCGGACAGGGCGGCGAAGCGGGCGGCAAGGCGGCGCAGGCGCGACCAGATCAGCACGATCAGCGGCCCGGCAAGGCCCCGCGCGAGTCCGCGCCCGGCGACCGCCCGGCACAGCGCCGCGATCAGGCGATCGAAACGCTCGGCCGGGGCGGGAGGGGGGACGGGGGTCACGACAGTTTTGCTAACACAGACGGGCCGGGCTGGGCAAGCGGTTTTCCCGCAGGGGCGCGACGTTGCACGGAGCGAGTCGTCATGGCCGGGCTTGTCCCGGCCATCCACGCCATCCAGGCTCCGCGCAGGGGGCACGATGACCCACGCATGCTGCCGCCGTGCCGCGGGCACCGCGTGGATGGCCGGGACAAGCCCGGCCATGACGGGTGTGTACCTATTGCGAGACCAGCAGCGGGTACAGGTCGTTCCAGCCGGGGTTCGTCTCCAGGATCAGTTGCACCTTCCACGCTCGCGGCCAGTGCTTCAGGTTCTTCTCCCGCTGGATCGCCACGCGGATGTCCGCATGCGGTTCGGCATAGACCAGTCGCCTGATCCCGTAGCGGCTGGTGAAGCCGGCCGTGACTCCCTCGCGGTGCTCCCACACACGGCGCGCGAGATCGCTGGTCACGCCGACATAGAGGGTGCCGTTCGGCCGATTCGTCAGGATGTAGACCCAGCCTCCGCGCATGGACGGATCATACCACCACCGCCGCATTGGCGATGCCGGACGTGCATCAAGGGCGTTGGCGCCCGCCACGACGATGGCTTCCGGCGGCGCACGCTCCCCGTTCCACATCGACGCCTGGGTTGTCCTGCCGGACCACATGCACTGCGTCTGGACGCTGCCCGACGGCGATGCCGATTTCCCGGGCCGCTGGCGGGCGATCAGGACGGCGTTCTCGAAGTCCCTGCCTGCGACCGAGGCGCGAAATCCGGTGCAGGTCCGCCGGGGCGAGCGTGGCGTCTGGCAGCACCGCTACTGGGAACATGCCATCCGCGACGAGTCGGACTACGCCGTTCATTTGGACGACATCCACTTCAATCCGTTGAAGCATGGTCCGACACGGCAGCCGGCGGAGTGGCCGTTCTCCAGCTTTCGGCGGTGCGCGGCGGCGGGGCTTTATCCGACTGACTGGCTCGGCGGCGGTGCCGAACCAGCCGGCACCGGCGAACGGACGTGAGGAAAGTGGCGGAATGCGCTCCGCTTTTCCGCCCTACGCTTGCTTCGCTTATGCCTGCGCTTGCTTGCTGAAAGGGCAGGCCCCGTGCTTCAATGTCGCCCTGCAGACGTGCGCGTCAGCTATGAGCGGCATGGTTCTTTTCTACTGCCATTGGAGGCCGTTTCGGTGACACGAAATGCCGTGATTTGCTTCGGGAATGCTGGTCTGTGACGGTCGGTGTGCCACAGCGGCCACGCGGCCCGGGAACCGAGCGCCGTCATCCAGGCCGCCTACGCGAAGGCTTCTACGGCAGATACCTCTCGGGCGACTCAATCCTGGATATCGGCTTTCGTGGCAGCGTGCCTGACGCCGTGCCCGTCGTCGACCGGGCGATCGGCGTGGAGCTGGACTATCCCGGCTACGATGGCATCCATCTGCCATTCGCCGATCGGAGCCAGGACACAGTCTACGTCAGCCATTGCCTTGAGCACATCGTCGACCATGCGGCTGCGCTCGCGGAATGGTACAGGGTGCTCAAGGTAGACGGATTTCTACTCATCATAGTTCCGCATAGATACCTTTACGAACGGAAGCCCGTGCTGCCTAGCCGGTTCAATCCCGATCACAAACGCTTTTATACCTCCGGCTCGCTCCTGATGGAGGTCGAAGCGGCGCTGCCTGCCACCGGCTTCCGGGTTCGCCTGCTGCAGGAAATCGACGCAGGCTTCGACTATTCGCGTTCACCTTATGAACATGCGGTCGGCTGCTACGAAATCGAGTTGGTGGTGCAAAAGATCGCCATCCCGGCGTGGGCCGGCGCGGTCGTGCTGTCAGAAGAACAAAAATCCCTCCTCGATCGGTATGCGGCCGTCGTGCGCCGATTGTCCGCACTCACGGAACAGGAAGCCCTGGAGACCGCGCGGCGCGAGGCCGCCATGGCAGGGATCTTCCAGATGCCCCCATTCCTGGCGCTGTTGCACGCTGCCGGCCCGGCGATCCAGGACTCACCCCACGTTCGCGCGTTCCTGCAACCATTTATCGCGGCAGGCCCGTTCGACGAATGCGGTTACGTGACCCGTTATCCGGACCTGCAACAAGCGAAGGCGGCAGACCGCCTCTCCGACGTGCACCGTCATTACATTATGCACGGCTATTTCGAGGGGAGAAGTCCCGGCCTTCAGGATGATGTCTGGAAATAATGCAACCGCGCGCCGGTGTCGGCCGATCCGGGACCCTCGATCGCCCGATCGATCGACGGGAGAAACATGATCGCATAAGGCGCGTTTGATCGGCTTGCGTTGGTGGGCTGAAGCCCACCCTACTCAGCCCGTCACGTACACGTCACCCCGCCATCCACCGCGATGATCTGCCCGGTGATGAAATCCGACGCCCGCGACGCCAGCAGTACCGCGACGCCTTTCAGATCCTCCGGCCCGCCGATGCGGCCGAGCGGGCTGCGGGCGGCGATTTCCTCGCCGTGCTGCGCCAGCGTCGCGCGCGTCATCTTGCTCGGGAAGAAGCCGGGGGCGATGGCGTTGACGCGGATGTTGTACTCCGCCCATTCCGCCGCCAGCGCGCGGGTGAAGTTCACCATGCCGCCCTTGGTGGTGTTGTAGGCAATCGTCGGCACCGCGTCCTTGATCCGCCCGCCCTTCAGCCCGGCGATCGAGGCCATGTTGATGATCCGCCCGCCGCCGGCCGGGATCATCACTTGCGCGCCGATCGCCTGGCACAGCAGGAACGGCGCCGTCAGGTTCAGGCCGATCAGCTTGTTCCAGGCCTCCAGCGGATGCTCCGCGGCCGGCGCGCCCCAGGTGGCGCCGGCGTTGTTGACCAGCACGTCGATGCGGCCGAGGCGCTGCACGATCCGATCGACCAGCGGCGCGATCGTCTCGGGTCTGGCGAGGTCGCACGGGAACGGCTCCGCCGCCACGCCCTGCGCGGCCAGATGGCGCACCGCCTCGTCCAGCTCGTCCGGCTTGCGCGCCGTGAGCGCGACGCGGGCGCCCATCTCGCCCAGCGCCTCGGCGATCTGCAGGCCAAGCCCGCGCGACCCGCCGGTGATCACGGCCACCTGCCCGGTCAGATCGAACAACTGCCTGACGCTCATGCACTTCCCCCAGGTTTCGCCGGTCGTAGCCAAGCCGCGGCCGATGCGCCTGTCAACGCGGCGCGGCGGCCCGTTGACGCGCGCGGAGCGAAGGTGTCTTTCCGGGGCGCGCGAGGACACATGAAGGGGCGGTCATGTCGCTGACGAACGAGAAGGTGGAGCTGACCCGGCACGGGGACGTGGCGCTGATCCAGCTCAACAACCCGCCGGTAAACGCGCTCGCCTTCGCGCTGCGCGACGGCCTGATGCGCGCGCTGCAGGAGGTGACGGGGGATGCCGCGGTGCGCGCCGTGGTGCTCGCCGGCAGCGCGCGCGCCTTCTGTGCCGGCGCCGACATCACCGAATTCGGCACCCCGCCGCGCCCGCCGACGCTGCGCGACCTGATCGCCGTCATCGAGGATTTCCCGAAACCGGTGATCGCCGCCATCCGCGGCATCGCACTCGGCGGCGGGCTGGAGCTGGCGCTGGCCTGCCATGCGCGCATCGCCTGGGCGGACGCCCGCATCGGCCTGCCGGAAATCAAGCTCGGGCTGCTGCCCGGCGCCGGCGGCACGCAGCGGCTGCCGCGGCTGGCCGGCATCGCGCGGGCGCTGGAGATCATCCTGTCCGGCGACATGGTGCCGGCGGCGCGGGCGGCGGCGGACGGCATTGTGGACGCGCTGATGGACGGCGGCTTCCCCGACGCGGCGATCGCCTATGCGCGCACGGCGCCGCGTTCGCCGCGGGTGCGCGATCGCGACGCGCTGCTTGCGGAGGCGAAGGCCGACCCCGGCCTGATCGACCGCATCGCCGCGCCGCTGCTCAGGCGGGCGCGCGATCCCTCGGCCGCCCGCGCCTGCCTCGCCGCCATCCGCGCCGCGGTGGAAAAGCCGTTCGCGGAAGGCGACGCCGAGGAACTGCGCCTGTTCGTGCAACGCCGCGACAGCAGCGAATCGAAGGCGCAGCGCCACGTGTTCTTCGCCGAGCGCGAGGTGCAGAAAGTCGCCGGCCTCGGCCCCGATGTGGCGCCGCGGCCGGTGCGGCGGGCGGTCGTCATCGGCGCCGGCACGATGGGCGGCGGTATCGCCATGTGCTTCGCCGAGGCCGGCATCCCCGTGACAATGGTGGAAACCAGCGCCGACGCGCTGGAACGCGGGCGCGCGCGCATCGCCGCCAACTACGAAACCTCCGTCAGGCGCGGCAGCCTGGAGGCGGCGGAAAGCGCCCGCCGGCTCGGGCTGATCGCCGGCGCGCTGGATTTCGCCCCGGTCGAAGCCGCCGACATCGTGGTCGAGGCGGCGTTCGAGGAGATGGGCGTCAAGAAGCAGGTGTTCGCCGAACTGCAGCGCCGCGCCCCGGCGGGTGCGGTGCTGGCGACCAACACGTCCTACCTCAACGTCAACGAGATCGCCGCCAGCACGGCGCGGCCGCAGGACGTGCTGGGCATGCATTTCTTCAGCCCGGCCAACGTGATGAAGCTGCTGGAGGTGGTGCGCGGCGAGAAGACCGCGCCGGCGGCGCTGGCGACCGCGGTCGCGGTCGGGCGCAAGATCGGCAAGGTGCCGGTGGTGGTCGGCGTCTGTCACGGCTTCGTCGGCAACCGCATGCTGACGCGGCGCAGCCAGCAGACCGAGCGCCTGCTGCTGGAAGGCGCGCTGCCGCAGGACGTGGACCGCGCGCTGACCGATTTCGGCTTCCGCATGGGGCCGTGCGCGATGGGCGACCTCGCCGGCCTCGATGTCGGCTGGCGCATCCGCAAGGCGATGGGCATGCGCGCCCCGGTCACCGACGCGCTGTGCGAGGCCGGACACTTCGGCCAGAAGACCGGCCGCGGCTACTACCTGTATGCCGGGCGGGAGGCGACGCCGGACCCGGAGGTGGCGCAGCTGATCGAGCGCGTCGCGGCGGCGGAGGGTGTGACGCGCCGCGCCATCGGCCAGCAGGAAATCCTGGAGCGGCTGATCTATCCGATGATCGACGAAGGCGCGCGCATCCTGGAGGAGAAGATCGCCGAGCGGCCGGGCGACATCGATGTGATCTGGATCTACGGCTACAACTGGCCGGTCTATCGCGGCGGCCCGATGTGGTACGGCGATCATGTCGGCCTCGCACAGGTGCGTGACCGGCTGCTCGCCTACGCCGCGCAGACCGGCGAGGAGCGGCTGCGTCCGTCCGGCCTGCTGACGCGGCTGGCCGCGGAGGGGCGCGGTTTCGCCACACCCGGCCGTACGGCAACGCAATTGTGACACGTCCCGCCCTGCCGCGCCGTTGAGCGGCGCGCACCTGCCCGCGCAGAGTGCGCGTGCACAACGGGACGGTGCGGGATGCTGAAGCGGGCGGAACACGACTACATCGTGGTCGGCGGCGGCAGCGCGGGCTGCGCGCTGGCGGCGCGACTCAGCGAGCGGCCGGAAGTGACGGTGCTGCTGCTGGAAGCCGGGCCGCGCGACAACAGCCCGTTCATCCACATTCCGGCCGGCTATTTCGTGATGGATCCCGCAAGCGTGGACTGGGGCTTTCGCACCGTACCGCAGCGCCACGCGGGCCGTCGCGAGATGGCGTTCACGCAGGCGCGCGTGCTCGGCGGCGGCGGCTCGATCAATGCGCAGGTGTTCACGCGCGGCACGCCGCAGGACTATGACCGCTGGGCGTTCGTGGAAGGCTGCATCGGCTGGTCGTTCGCGGACGTACTGCCCTGCTTCCTGCGCATGGAGGACAACGACACGCTCGGCGCCCCGTGGCACGGCAAGGGCGGCCCCATCGGCGTGTCCACGACGTCGCCCAACCGTCTCACGCGCGTGTTCGTGGAGGCCTGCGCCGAGGCCGGCATCCCGCCGAACGCGGATTTCAACGGCGCGCGACAGGAAGGGGCCGGCGTCTATCAGACCACCGCGCGCGGCGCGCGGCGCTGTTCCGCCGCGGTCGGCTATCTGCGGCCGGCGCGCATGCGACCGAACCTGACCATCGTCACCGGCTGCCGCGTCCGCCGCATCCTGGTCGAACACGGCCGCGCGATCGGCGTTTCCTATGAGCAGAACGGAGCACTTGTCGAATCGCGTGCCGCGGCCGAGGTGCTGGTGACGTCGGGCGGCATCGGCTCACCGCGGCTGCTGCTGCTGTCGGGCATCGGGCCGGCGGACCATCTGCGGCGCATCGGCATCCCGGTCGTACATGACCTGGACGGCGTCGGCCAGAACCTGCACGACCACTACACGATCGATCTCACCTACGAACTCAGCGGCGCGTACGGGCTGGACCGTTACCAGCGGCCGCACTGGAAGGCGCTGGCGGCGATGCAGTACCTGCTGCTGCGCGGCGGCCCGGCGGTGTCCAACATCGTCGAGGGCGGCGCGTTCCTGCGCGTCGATCCGACCGCGACCGCGCCCGACGTGCAACTGCATTTCGTCGCCGGCGCCGGCGTGCCGGAGGGGTTCCCGCCGCTGCCGACGCGCAACGGCTGCATGGTCAACGCCTATGTGCTGCGGCCAAAGAGTCGCGGTACGCTGCGGCTGCAGGGCGCCGACCCGAGCCTGCCGCCCGCCATCGACCCGAACTATCTCGCCGAGCCGGAGGATGTGCGCCTGACGCTGGCAGCGGTCGAGCGGATGCGCGCGATCATGGCCGAGCCGGCGTTCCGCCGTTTCCTCAGGCGCGAGCATCTGCCGGGGCCGGGCGCGAACGTCGAAGCCTTCGTGCGCGCCGCCGGCCGCACCGGCTATCACCCGAGCGGCGCGTGCAAGATGGGCGTCGATGCGATGGCGGTGGTCGATCCGCAACTGCGCGTGCACGGGATCGAGGGTTTGCGCGTCTGCGACAGCTCGGTGATGCCGAGCCTGGTCAGTTCCAACACCAACGCGCCCAGCATCATGATCGCCGAGCGGGCCAGCGATTTCCTGCGCGGCAGGGTCGTGGCGCCGACGGTGCGGGAGATGGCGGCGTAGCGGCGACGAAATCTTTTCCGTCAGCGCACCGCCTCCAGCAGCGACACGTAGTTCGCCACCGCCGCCCCGCCCATGTTGAACACGCCTGCGACATCCGCGCGTGGCAACTGCATCTCGCCCGCCTGCCCGGTCAACTGCATGGCCGCCAGCACGTGCATGGAAACACCGGTCGCGCCGATCGGGTGGCCCTTCGCCTTCAGCCCGCCCGAAGGGTTCACCGGCAGCCGCCCGTCCTTCTGCGTCCACCCCTCCAGCGCCGCCCGCGCCCCCTGCCCCGCCGGCACCAGGCCCATCGCCTCGTATTCGATCAGCTCGGCGATGGTGAAGCAGTCATGCGTTTCGACGAAGGACAGGTCCGCCAGCGTCAGCCCCGACGCCGCCAATGCCCGCCGCCATGCCTGCGCCGCGCCCTCGAACGCGGTGGGGTCGCGGCGGGACAGCGGCAGGAAGTCGTTGACCTGCACCGCCGCGCGAAACCGCACCGCCTTGCCCAGCGTGCGCGCCGTGTCCTCGTCCGCCAGGACGAGCGCCGCGGCGCCGTCGGACACCAGCGAGCAGTCGGTGCGCTTCAGCGGCGGCGCGACGAACGGGTTCTTTTCGCTCTCCGCGCGGCAGAACGCATAGCCGAGATCCTTGCGCATCTGCGCATACGGGTTGGCGACGCCGTTCCTGTGGTTCTTTGCCGCGATCGCCGCCAGCGCGTCGGACTGGTCGCCGTGGCGCTGGAAATAGAGGTCGGCGATGCGCCCGAACACGCCGGCGAACCCGGCCGGAATATCGCCCTCCTCGCGCCGGTAGCTTGCCGACAGCAGAATGTCGCCGACCTGCGCGCCTGGGGTCGCCGTCATCTTCTCCGCCCCCACGACCAGCGCGAACCGCCCGCGTCCCGCCGCCAGCCATTCCCGCGCGCCATGCACGGCGGCCGAGCCGGTGGCGCAGGCGTTCTCCAGCCGCGTCGATGGCGTGAAACGCAGCTCCGGCAGGCTCTGCAGCACCAGCGAGGAGGGAAAATCCTGCTTTGAGAAGCCGTTGTTGAAGTGGCCGACGAAGATGGCGCCGATCTCGGCCGGCGCGATGCCGGCGTCCTCGATCGCGGCGCGGGCGACCTGGCCGATCAGCGCCTCCGCGTCCGGGGCGTCCAGCTTGCCGAACGGCGTGTGCGACCAGCCGACGATGCAGGCTTCCGTCATGGCGCGTCCTCCATCCAGATGGCCTGCATGTAGCGCCGCTCCCGCAAGGCTGCCAGCCATGACCCTCTCCGCCGCCGGCAGACGCCGCTA
>JAJZVE010000159.1 GCA_021845835.1 Pseudomonadota bacterium
GCGCTGCGCTTGCCGCTGGTGTGGCGCTCGTCGCTCAACGCCTCGTCATCTCGTCACCGGCACGCTCGCTCGACGATAGCCGGGCCGAGCGCAAGCGGCATCGAGTGCAGCGTGGCTCGGCGCGTCACTGGCCACGGATCGGCGCCGATCGACCGGGGGGGCGGGTATGCCGGGGGACTTTTTCACCGCTGACGATATAACTCTCTCAGGCACCTTGCGCTGTCCGCGGTGAAAATAGCGGCCGGCGGTGCTATGGTGGCACCAGCCACCAGGAGCGATGCCATGACGAAAAAGCCCACGCCCGATCCGTTGCCCCCACAGGCGCCCGCAGTGAAAGCGACAGATGCGGTCTACGTGGTGCCCCGGCATGGGGGGGGGCCGCTTGCGCCCGTTCCAACCCGGCCAATCCGGCAACCCGTCTGGCACCAGCGGCCGCTACGGCGAGGTTGTCCGTATGGCTCGCGAAGCATCGCCCGAGGTGATGCGGGCACTCATCGGCATCGCCCTCGATCCCGACGAGGACAGCCGGGCGCGCATCGTCGCCGGCCAGGAAATCCTTGGGCGCGCCTTCGGGCGCATCAAGGCCGAAGTCACCACCGGCGAAGCACAGCCCGTCCCCCTCGACGCCAGTAAGCTGAGCGACCGCGAGCTGGAGATCCTGGAAAAGATCGCACTCGGCGCTAGGCCGGACGGTATTCGGCAATAAGGAAAAATCCCCGAGGGCGCGGCCTGTTCGCGCCCTCGCCACGTGCGCGCGCGAAGGCGGCATTATCAGCCAACACCGCCGCCACGCTCTACCAAGCAGGCGCTGTTCGGGTCATAGACGTAGCCGGTGATCGTGCCGTCCTTGATCTTCTCCACGGCGTCGTCGATCACGAACAGCGGCACGAGGAACCATTCGCGCGGGATGACGGGATTGCCGAACCTGTCCTTGATCTCAATGTCGAGCCGGGCAGGCTCGAAGATGCGGTGGATCAGGTTTTCCAGCTTGGTGCGGCCGATGTTGAACAGTTTATAGGTCGCCACGATCTCCACGTCCGCCATCAGATAGGTCGGCTGGAGCCGCGCCCCGGCGATCCTCTGGGCGACATCCATGTTGGTGACGCCGATCTTGTGAATGAGGTTACGGTTGGCGGCGACGGTAGGGTTATCGGACTTGCTCCGCAGCACATAAATGGTGCCGCTGGCCTGATCGTCCTCGGCCTGACTGCCGAAGAACAGAGGCCCGGCGACGGGATCGGTGATGCGGCGTCCTGCTTCGTCCTTGTTAAGCGCCCGCTGTAGCGAACGCATAAGCAGGTTACTTTCGGTGCCGTTGTCGAAGATCACCCGCAACCGGGCGTCGGATTTGCCCTGCGCGTTGGTGAAGGTCTCGCCTGCGTCGGCGACATAGGCCTTCTGCCCGCCGACGATAAACCAGCTTCCGGGCCGGATTTCCGCCTTCAGCTCGAAGGGGCGGGTCTGCCGAATACCGTTGTCGATCTCCCTCCGCACCTGCTCAAACAAGGGCTTGAAGCGGTCGAAGTCCTCGCAGCGTTCTCGCTTGGCGATCTCTTCGGCGGCGCGTTTGTCGGCGGCCGAGCGGACATGCCGCAATTCGGTGATATCGTCCGTGGCAGTGGCCTCCACACCAAGCTGGGCCAACAATTCGTCGTCGCTAATGTCGTCGGCCGCGTCGCCCGAGGCGGATGTCGCGCCCTCCAAAAGCCCCTCATGGTCGAGCGGTGCTAGCAGAGTGCGGCAATCCTCCTGCGCGCGAAGCCGGTCGAGCCGCACGGCATAAAGCCTCTCGAAAATATCGCGATCCTCGCCGTGTTGCGGCGCGCGACCGTGCGCGGCGGTGAAACGCTGAATCTCCTCGAAACCGGCGATGATCCGTTCCTCGCGCGGAGTCCGCGCAGCGTCCTTCTTGGTCTCGATCTCGACGCCAAGCTCGACCAGCAGCGCGTCGTCCTCGTCGGTGAAACCCTTAGCCACGCGCGGCCTCCGCTTTCATGCGGGCGAGGAAGGCGACACCTTCGGCCATGCGCTTTTCCCAGGCGTCGGGCGATGTGATGGATGGCAGGCGTCCGCGCTCCTGCTTGAACTTCAACGCCCGCTTGGCCAATTCGCGCGCTTCCTCCACGGTCAGACTGACCCGCTTGGCTCCGATCACGGCAGCGACCCGCTTCAAACTGTCCTCGGTCATGGCCTTGGACAGAATGGCGTAGGCTTCGCCGAACGGATTGATGCGGTCGATCAGGTCGATGTCCAGTTCGCGCACGTCCATCGCAAACCTGCGGACGCCTTCGATGAAGGCAGTGTTTGCGCCTTTCTCGCCGTCACCCTCGGCGCCAGCGAGGGCGACTTCCTTGGCCTTCTGCGTCAGGTTCAGGGCGGCGACGGCGTGCTGGCGCACAGCCTCCTGATCCTCCTCATCAAGCTCGGGGTATTTGTCCGTGATGATCTTGCCCATGCGAAGCTGGGTCAGTTCCTCAGGCACAAGCTCCTGATCGAACAGGCCGCGCTCGATGGCGGTCTTGTCCTGCACGAAAGCGGCAATTACCTCGTTCAAGTCCTGCTGGCAGATGCGGGTCGCTTCCTCGCTCTTGGGTTCGGCCAGCCCCTTGATCTCGATTTGGAAGGTGCCGCGCTCTTCGTTGAAGCCGACATTGCACTTGTCCGGCTGATAGCCGTCCTCGCCGTAGTCGAAGCCTTCAACCGGGCCGCTGGCCGGGTTCTTGGGCTTGAACTCGAAGCGCGGCGCAAGCACCTGCTCCATGAGCAAGCTCGCGGCGATGGCCTTCAACGTGTCGTTGACAGCCTCGGTCACGGCTTCCTCGGAAGCGTCCGGCTCGGCGATCAGGTTGGTGAAGCGGGCGCGGGTTTTGCCCGGGGCGTCGCGCGTGGCGCGGCCGATGATCTGCACGATTTCAGTCAGGCTGGAACGATAGCCGACCGTCAGCGCGTGTTCGCACCAAATCCAATCGAATCCTTCCTTCGCCATGCCGAGCGCGATAATGATGTCCACATGGTCGCGGTTGTTCTTCTGCGCCGGGTCTTTCAGCGCGGCGGAAACCCGGTCGCGCTTGCTAGCGTCATCGTCCACAAGGTCGGCGATCCGCAGCACCTTGCCTTCGCGCGTCTTGACCAACTGGAAGCCGGTGGCGTCGTCGGTGCCCTGCCAATCGCCCAGCGCCGAGAGGATATGGTCCACCTCCCTGATCTTGTCCTTCGTGCTTTCGCGTGAATTGACGCTGGGGATATGGATGATGGTCTTCTCGGCGGGGGGGGCCAGAACTCTGCGAATGTCGTCGGCGTAGGAGCCGGAATAGAAGAAATATCCGATGTCGAGCTGCTTGAGATACTGATAGCCGTTCAACTGCTCATAATAGGTATAGGTCACGGTATCGAACTTGGCTTCGTCCTGCGGGGCCAGCACGGCATCGGCGTCGCCCCGGAAGTAGCTGCCTGTCATGGCGACGATATGCACCTTGTCGCGGGCGACGAAAGCCCCAAGGTGCAGCCCCAGCTTGTTGTCGGGGTTGGCGGAGACGTGGTGGAACTCGTCCACCGCGATCAGACGGTTATCGAACGCCTCCACGCCGAACTTGTCCACGGCGAAGCGGAAGGTGGCGTGGGTGCAGACCAATACCTTGTCGTCGCTTTTCAAGAACGCTTCGACCGAATTGACCTTGCCGCCATTGTCCGCGCCAGGCGCGTCGCAGAGGTTCCATTTTGGCGCGACATGCCAGTCAGCCCAAAAGCCGAACTGGCTCAACGGCTCATCGTGAAAACTCGCCCCAATGCTCCTTTCCGGCACCACGATGATCGCCTGTTTCACCCCCTGATTGGCGAGCTTGTCGAGCGCGATGAACATAAGCGCGCGGCTCTTGCCCGACGCGGGCGGCGATTTGATGAGAAGATACTGTTCGCCCCGCTTCTCATAGGCGCGCTCCTGCATAGGGCGCATCCCGAGAGCATTGGCCTTGGTTGAGCTGCCATTGCGAGCGTAGGAAACCGAGACGGAAGGGACGGATTTCTGCTCGTTTCTCATCCCCGCTGCTCCTTGCGCAATTCCTCTGCGGTGATTCGCACAGGTTTGCCGTCCCTCACGATGACGATTTCTGTGTTGGTTTGGATGGCGGTGCTGCGCGCCATTTCCGCAGCACGGCGCATGGCCGCCAAAGAAGCACGCAGATCGGGGTTTTTCGCCTTGGACAATTCCGGCTGCGTCATTGCTGCTCTCCCCATTCCAGTATCGTCGGTTCCACCCCGGCATTGTCGTACAAGGCCCAGTCGTCCACGGCCTGCCTGTAGTGTTTCTGGAAGTTTTTATAGCCCATGGCAAAACGGCGCCGGATGACAGGTTCCGGGATGTCGTGTCCACCTTGACGCACGCGGGCCGCCACGCGCGCGATAGCCGTTTCCACATTAGGCAGCGTCAGAAAAAAAAGACTTACTCGATAACCCTGCGCTCGCCACTCGGCGATACGGCGCAGATAGCCGCGGCCGGACAGCGTGGTCTCAAAGGCAAAACTCTCCCCGCGCCGCACAGATTGCTCAATCTCTTGCAACATCAGGCGTCCCGCCTTGAGCGCGGCGGCTTCTGGCGCAAAGGGCGAAAGCCCGGCAGCAATCAGGTCGGCATTGATAAAGCGCGGAAGCTGCGCCTCCGCCGGCAGGAACGAGCGGGCGAACGTTGTTTTCCCGGCGCCGTTGGGGCCGGCGATGATGATGATTTTCTTCGGTGACGATACTGCGCTCATGCCTTCGCCTTCCGCGCTGGTCTTTTTGTGCGCGCTCCGGCGGTCATCCTGGTGTAAAGTTCGAACAGTTTTTCCAGCCGCTCGGTGTCGTTCTTGAAACGACGGCCGATATAGATGCGCTCCAATACCTCGTCGTTGCGCTCGTGCGCCTCGCGCAAGTCGGCGGGCATATGATCGGGGTCGTAAAGGTCGGCGATGGTCGCCGGGAAATGGGCCTCGCGTGCCAACAGGATGTCCTGGGCGCAACGGGTCAGGTCGGCCTTGTTCTTCTCGGTCAGCGTGGGAACGGGAAAGGTATTCCAGCCCAGCGTGTTGGAATAACGATATCGAGTTTCCAGCTTACCGCAGACGGTCGCGATCCAGACAAGATGGATTCGGGATGCGATGACTGCGAGATTCCACAGCGGCGCGTCATAGAGAGCAAATGCAGCGTTTGAAACTACGGCACCATGCTCCAGCACCCCCACAGCGAGAGAGGGCCGGTTCTCGCTTGTGTGGATGGGTACGATTAGTGGAACAGAGGCCGACGATTTCCCGTGCCTGATCTCTGCGAAGGCAAAGGGCGTCTTCGCTTGTTCGCGTGTCTTGTCTTTTGAACTGCCTCCGCGAAAATCTCGTACCGCTGCAAGACGTGCGCGAATGAAATCGTGTTCCATCGCATCGCCGAGCCGCTCTGGTTCGATCCAAAGACAATACCGAAGTTTACCGTCTATGTATTCGTCGCTACCGATATATGGCTTCGCGAACTGCCTCACGTCAGGATTTAGGGAAAGATATTCAACCGGCTTGAGGATTAGGCCGCCACCGTCGGCAGGTTTGCTCCCATAGTCCATTGGCGAGAGGCCGTTCACCGGCCTCGCTTCTTTATGCATTACTAACGTAGTATTGGGTACTAGGTACGGCCCGATGACATCCACGACCCGCTCGAACGGCCCGCTCTTGCCGTCTTCGACATATAGTCGCGCCTTTGATGACTGAGAGGACAAGCCAACGACGACGACTGTTACCCCCGCGTTGTTTTTTGCGAGATTTGCCCATCTAAACGAGGTTCTAGCAAAATGAATTTTTGCTCCTGTTTGTAGCGCGGATTCCCAGAATGCAGGCACCTGCTGCCCTTGGCAGACTGAATTGGTTGCCACAAAGGCGCAGGACGTGGAGCCGTCGAGGCATGCGTCAAGCGCCTTCTTGAACCATCCGAACACGTAATCCAGCGACTTCCACGAAACTTCTGTGTGCTGGAAGACAGCAGACAAATCATCTTTCTCCCGTTCGCTCATTTCCGATTGGCCACTGTAAGGTGGATTACCGCAGATATACGTTTCTCCCGGCTCATTCTTGTAGTCGATCTCGGCTTGATCCAACGGTGCCCCGTAGAGATCGTCTGATCTTATTTTTGCGCTTGTTCCCTTGGAACCCAGCAAGTCTTGCCAGTGGATTTGCAGCGCGTTGCCGCAGGTAATCCAGTTCTGCGCGTTCAGAGGCAGAAACTCGGCCAACGCCAGCTTTTGCCCGCGGTACAGCACGTCGCACTGAAACTCCGCGATGATAAGCGCGAGGCGTGCGATCTCGGCAGGGAAATCACGCAACTCGATGCCGCGAAAATTGGTTAGCGGAATGGCGCTACGCCGCTCAGCCTCGCCCCGGCGCTGGTTGATGACGGCCTCGATAGCTCGCATTTCCTTATAGGCGATGACAAGGAAATTGCCGCTGCCGCAGGCGGGATCGAACACCCTGATCCGCGCCATGCGCTTGCGCAAATTCAGCAACATGCGCGGGTTGTCACCCGCTTCCGCCAGCCTGGCGCGCAAATCATCCAGGAACAACGGGTTCAGGACTTTGAGGATGTTCGGCACGCTGGTGTAGTGCATCCCCAGCGCGCCGCGCTCCTCATCATCGGCGACGGCCTGGATCATCGACCCGAAGATGTCCGGGTTGATCTTGGTCCAGTCGAGGCCGCCAAGATGCAGAAGGTAGGATCGCGCGATCTTGCTGAAACGCGGCACGGCCGGGCTGCCGGAGAACAGGCCGCCGTTCACATAGGGGAATGCCTCCGCCCAGCGCGGCAGCTTCGCGGTCGCCCGTTGAGCGAGGGAGGTATTCATGGCGCGGAATAGCTGGCTGATCACCTCATGTGTGTTGGACGAATCCCGCGCGCTCATCTGCTCGATGGTGGCAGTGAACAGCCCCTCGCCGTTGAAGATGTCGGTGTCTTCCGCGAAGAAGCAGAAGATCAGCCGGGCCATGAAGTGGTTCATGTCGTGGCGGCGGGCAGCCGTGCCCCAATCGGGATTGTCCTTCAAAAGCTCGACATAAAGCCGGTTGAGGCGTCCAGTTGCCCTTATGTCGAACGAGCTTTCACGGATTTGCTTGACCGTGGTGATTCCTGCCAGCGGCAGGAAGAACCCGAAATGGTTGGGGAAGTCGGCATAAGTGCAAGCGACAGTCTCGCCGGACTCCAATTCCTCGGCCTCGAAGCCGTCGCCATCGGTGGCGAGGATGAACCTCGCCTTGGCCTTCGCCGTGGCAGGGCTGGCCCGGAGCGCGGCAAGGGTCTGCGTCACCGCGCCAGGGGTCGCGACGACGATGTGGATGTTGTTGCGTTGGAGAACCCCGCCTGGCAGATCGGATGCGTTGGTCGATCCGGTGCGCAGCCGCTTGATCGTGGTGTCCTTGTTCCCGAAGGCTGCGAGAAACTGATAAGGAAACTCCACCGCGTCGAAGGGCTTTTCCGCAAGCTCGGTGATCGCCTCCTCGATTTCAACCGCGTTCATGCCTCACCCCGCCTTTCACCGGCGGGAGTGTGGAACGGCTCGACCTCGATCTCATCGGCCCGGCGCATGACCTCGGCCAGCTCTTGGTCAAGTTGTCGAATAAGCCATTCGCGCGCCGGTGTGCCGAACGCCTTTTCCAGACGGACGGCCATCTCGGGGGAAATACCCGACCGGGCATTCAGCAGGTTGCTGAGGGTCTGGCGATCGACGCCGAGGATCAGGGCGGTGTCGGTCATGCTCAATCCGTTTTTTTCAAGGCAATCCTGCCGGATCGTCGCTCCTGGGTGCATGGTCTGCCGATTCTCATTAAGCTTACCCAGGCAAGCGTAGATTAATCATCGACATGCGACAAGGAAGGGGAAAGGCTGGTTCTGTCAAAACTCTCTAATTTTCCATCCTAATATAAGATTAAGATCATGGCGAAAGGTGCTTTTTGCGTCGCCGACAAATCGCTATTGGGCAGGACATGCGGGCGGTGGTTCGATGGCCGCCTGTGCCCACTCATGCTATATCCTGCCGGCATGATCCGCACCGTGCTCGTCATCGCCGCCGTCATGCTGCCCGGCCTCGCCCTGGTCGATGGGTGGCAGGTCTATGGCCCGGACGGCGCCTACCTGGGCCGCTATGACCGGGGCCGAGACGGATGGGACGCCTTCGGCCCGGACGGGGCCTATCAGGGACGGATCAGCGGCGAGGGCGAGCGCGGCTTGCCGGCGGTGATCGGCGGCGAGGATGGGAGATAGGTGCCGCCAGCGGACCCGCCGAGCGGGCTTATCTAGCATCCGGCGGCTCATCGACCTCGCCAGCCTGCGCCTGCGCGCGCTTGGCATCTCGCGCCGCTTCAAGCGCGCGGATCACCAATTCGAGTTTCGCCTCAGACACGGATTCCATGTCGAGCCCAGGCCCTCGCCTCTCGCCCTCGGGCATCTCGCGCGCGCGGCCAAAACCACGGGTTAAGACCTCCTGGCCGGCGACAACGCTCACTCTCCGTTCCTCGTTCGGGTCGAGCGCGATCTCGATGAGGCGTTGCGCCACTGCGGGACCGGCTTCGCGGCACAGGCGCACCACCTCCTGATATCTGCCGGCAACGCCGCCTGGGTTGCCGCTTTGGCCCGGCTGGAACGGCCTCAGGCGCCCTCGGCCGTGCGCGGGGATACGCCATCCGTTCACTGCGGCGCTCTCTGGTTTCAGCGGGTTATCGTTCATGGGTGAG
>JAJZVE010000160.1 GCA_021845835.1 Pseudomonadota bacterium
CGTCCGGCTCCCCGGTCAGGCTCATCACGCCGCCCATCGCCTGCACCAGGCTGTCATAGCCGGGCCGCGACGCATACGGCCCGGTCTGCCCGAAGCCGGTGATGGAGCAGTAGATCAGGCCCGGATGCGCGCCGCGCACCTGTTCCCAGCCAAGGCCGTAGCGGGCGAGGCTGCCGGCCTTGAAATTCTCCGCCAGGATATTGCAATGGCCGAGCAGGCGTTGCGCCAGCGCCTGCCCCTCCGGCTGCGCGATGTCGAGCGTAACGGACAGCTTGTTGCGGTTGACGCCGGCGAAATAGGCGCTCTCGCTGCTGCCGGGCAGGGTGGGCGGCGCGAAGCCGCGGGTGTCGTCGCCGCTGCCGGGCTTCTCGATCTTGATCACCTCGGCACCCAGGTCGCCCAGCATCTGCACGCAGGTCGGGCCGGCCAGCACGCGCGTCAGGTCGAACACGCGCAAGCCGCGCAGTGGCCCGGTGGGAAGCGGGATTTCGCCCATGCGCGGCTTATAGGCCGCGCCGCGCCAAAACCAAACTCGCGCCAATCCGCCGCGTGTTGCAGCATGGCAACAGTTCCGGGGGGATTGCCGCGCCGGATTGTGTAGTCGGGGAACCGCCTACCGCCGACTAAGTTCATGCCGCGGCGATGTGGGTCTCCCGTCCGGGGCCTGCGGCGAATTGCATCTCAGCGAGGGATCAGACGTATGAACGTGAAGCAAGCCTTGCTGGTCGGATCGATCCTGGCGGTTCCGGCGATGGCCGTGGCGCAGCCGATCAACGGCCTTTATGTCGGCGCCGGTGCCGGGGGGAATATCCTCAACCCTGAGCCGAACAAGGGCTTCGGTCTGCCGAACGGGTCGCGCATCGCCACGCATGACGGCGTGCATTTCGACACCGGGTGGACCGGCGTCGCCAGCGTCGGCTACGGCTTCGGCAACGGCCTGCGCGCGGAAATCGAGGGCGACTTCTATCGCAACCAGGTCGGTTACGTGGCCGGTATCGCACCGGCCAACGGCTTCGAGAACAAGTACGGCGGCATGGTCAACGTGCTGTACGACATCGACCTGTCGTCGTACGGCGTCTCGGTCGTGCAGCCCTATGTGGGCGTCGGCGCCGGCTATCAGTGGGCGCGCTGGGGCGGCGTGTACGCGGGCGCGCCGCCGGCGCAACTGCAGTTCGGCAACACCGCCCCCGGCGGCTTTGCCTACCAGGGCATCCTCGGGCTGGCGATGCCGCTGCGCTCGATGCCGGGGCTGGCGTTGACGGCCGAGTACCGTTTCATGGACATGCCGTTCAACCGCAACTACAACGGCACACTGGTCACGCCGGGACTGGCGGTGCCGGGCATGCTGAAGATGGGCGAGGAAATCAACCAGAGCGTGCTGCTCGGCCTGCGCTACGCCTTCAACGTGGCGCCGCCGCCCGCGCCGCCGCCACCACCCGCCCCCGCCCCGGTCGCCGCGCCGGCGCCGGCGCCCTCGCGCACCTATCTCGTGTTCTTCGACTGGGACAAGGCCGACCTGACCGACCGCGCGCGGCAGATCGTCGCCGAGGCGGCGCAGAACTCGACGCGGGTACAGGTCACGCGCATCGAGGTGAACGGCTACACCGACGCCTCCGGCACGCCGCAATACAACCAGAAACTCTCGCTGCGCCGCGCCCAGAACGTGGAGGCCGAACTGGTCAAGGACGGCGTGCCGCAGAATACCATCACCGTCCAGGGCTTCGGCGAAACGCATCCGCTGGTGCCGACCGCCGACGGCGTGCGCGAGCCGCAGAACCGCCGCGTGGAAATCATCCTGCGCTGACCGTTCTTCTCTCTACCCTCTCCCGCCCACGCGGCGGGAGAGGGAGATCGCTGCGGAGCGCCTGGCTTACCGGGACCGCGCCGGCCGCCGGCGCCGAAGCCCGGCGAGGCTGAGCAGTGCCGATCCGATCAGCGCGGCGGAGGCCGGCTCCGGCACCGGCGTGCTGGCCCCGGTGGCGCAGGCGGTGCCGTTCCAGCCGAGCGCGCACATCGTGGTCAGGTCCAGCGCGCTGACCGTGGCCTGCACGCCTGGCATCAGGCAGGAATCGAAGGAATCCGAGCCGCCACAATTGCTCGGCGTGCTGAGATTCTGCCAGTCGGCGCTGTCGGAGGTGTTGTTGAACACGCCGGCGGTGCCGGACAACAGATCGGTCGCGCCGCCATTGATCGAGAAACATGTGTTGTTGAAGTTGGGATCGAGCGTCGTCGTGCCGCAATCGTATTTGTAGAAGTCGAGCGGCGTGAGGAAGGGGGTGCCGGAAAATGCGTAGTCCACCCGGCCCAGCGCGTGCGTGATCTCGTGTTCCAGCACCGAGGTCAGATCATACTGGCCCGACGCCGGCGTGCCTCCGCTGTAGCTCCAGCCGCTGCCGGGCGACGTGCCGAGGCCGACATAGGCGTCGATGGTGCCGGCCGTCTGGACGCCGCCCAGCGCCAGGTACTCGGCGGTGGGAATGTCGAATGCATAAGTGCTGTACGCGGACGTGAGCGCGGGAAGGTGCGCGACGGCGGTGTTCAGCACGGCGTTGGTCGGCTGGTTCGCGGCCGCCTGGGTCAGCAGCGATTCGGTGACCGACAAGGCGGTCTGTCCCGCTCCCGGATTCGCGCTCTGCAGGGTCGCAACGGTCGCGCCAAGTGCGTTGGAGGGCATGGTCTGGCCGTCAACGCTCCCCCAGTCGAACTGGATGTTGACGGTCGCGTTGCTGGTGAAGTCCGCGGTGAGTGCGTTGATCACGTTGGTCACGTCGGTCTGGGCGCTGGTGGTCCAGCCCGCCCCGGCATAGGACGCATCAATGACCAGCGCCTGCGCCGGGCGGATGCCGGCGCCGGGCAGCCAAAGGCCGCCGGTCAGCGCAACCACTACCGCCGCGAGCCAGCGCAGGCCGGCCGCCGTTCGTGACGACATACGGAACCACTCCCCCACCCCCGCCCTGCGATCCGGACGACTACGGACACATTAACAAAATTGTCTCCATCACGAATAGATATTTATGTCGATCCCGCGCGCGTCCCGGCCCGTCCGCGCCCCTGGATCGCGCGCAGCGGCGCGGCTAGGCTGCCGGCCATGCGCGCACCCGCCCCGCTGCCACCGCACGCCGGCACCGCGATCGAGTCCGACGAGACGGTCTGGCAGGGCCGCTTCCCCCTGCAGCGCATCCGTTTCCGCCATCGCCGCTTCGACGGGCGCATGTCCGGCCCGCGCGTCTGGGAACTCTGGCGCCGCGGCCGCGCCGCCGCACTGCTGCCGTACGACCCCGCCGCCGACGCGGTGGTGCTGATCGAGCAGTATCGCCTCCCTGCGCTTGCCGCCGGCCTCGATCCGGTGCTGGTGGAAATCCCCGCCGGCCTGTGCGACGGCGACGAAAGCCCGGAGGCGACGCTGCGGCGCGAGGCGGAGGAGGAAATGGCACAGGTGCCGCGCCGCCTCGCCCGCATCGGCGACTTCCTGCTCACCGCCGGCGGCAGCGACGAACATGTCGCGATCTTCGCCGGCGAGGTCACGGCACCCGCCTCCGGTGCGGACGGGCTGGTCGGCGTCGCCGGCCTCGCCGCCGAGGAGGAGGATATCCGCATCCGCGTCTGGCCCGCCGCCGCGGCGATCGAGGCCGCGACAGAGGGACGTTTCGCCAATTCGGTCACGACCATCGCCCTGCTCTGGCTCGGGCTGCGGCGCGACCGGCTGCGCAGGGAATGGACATGACCGAACGCCTGTTCCTCGCCGACCCGATGCTGCGCGAGGCCGCCGCGACCGTGCTGGCGAGCGGGCCGGAGGGGATCGTGCTCGACCGCACGCCGTTCTATCCGCGCGCCGGCGGCCAGCCGGGGGACGCCGGCGTGCTGCGCTGGGTCGGCGGCGAGACGCCGATCACCGAAGCGCTCAAGGGCGAGGACGCGGCCATCCGCCACATGCCGCCGGCCGACGCGGCGCTGCCGCCGGTCGGCACCGCCGTCGTCGCCGCCCTGCACTGGGGGCGGCGCTGGGCGCATATGCGGATGCACACCACGCTGCATCTGCTGTGCGCGGTGCTGCCGGGGGCCGCCGTCACCGGCGGGCAGGTCGGCGCCGACCGTTCGCGGCTGGATTTCGACCTGCCCGACCCGCCGGCGCGCGAGGCGATCGCGGCCGGGCTGAACGCGCTGATCGCCGCCGACCATCCGGTGACCGCGGAATGGGTCGAGGAAAGCGTGCTGGATACCAACCCGGCCCTGGTGCGCACGCTCTCGGTCAAGCCGCCGCGCGGCACCGGGCGGCTGCGGCTGCTGCGCATCGGCGCCGGCGAGCCGCCGATCGACCTGCAGCCCTGCGGCGGCACGCATGTCGCGCGCACCGGCGCGATCGGCACGGTGCGCATCATCAAGATGGAGAGCAAGGGGAAACAGAACCGCCGCATCGTCGTTGCCCTGGCGGAGGGAACGCCGGCATGACCGATCCGCTCGTCCCGACCGACTGGCTGGCGCGGCATCTCGGCGACCCCGACCTGACCGTGCTGGACGCCACCTACTACCTGCCGCACGAAGGCCGCGATGCGCACGCCGAATTCCGCACCGCCCACATCAGGGGCGCGCGCTTCTTCGACATCGACGCGATCGCCGACGACGCCACCGACCTGCCGCACATGGTCCCCTCCCCCGGCCGCTTCGCGCAACTGGTCGGCGCGCTCGGGGTCGGCAACCGGTCCCGCGTGGTATTCTACGACCAGCGCGGCGTGTTTTCCGCGCCGCGCGGCTGGTGGCTGATGGGGCTGTTCGGCCACGACCGCGCCGCGGTGCTGGACGGCGGGCTGCCGAAATGGCGGCGCGAGACCCGGCCGGTCGAGTCCGGGGAGCCGCCGCCGCCCGCGCCCGCGACCTTCCGCCCGGATTTCCGCGCCGCCCGTCTGCGCGGCATCGGCGACATGCTGGCGAACCTGGCGAGCGGCGCCGAACTGGTGCTCGACGCCCGCGCCGCCGCGCGCTTCCACGCCGAGGTGCCGGAGCCGCGGGCCGGCCTGCGCGGCGGCCATATCCCGGGCTCCGCCAGCCTGCCGTTCGCAGAGCTGCTGGCACCGGACGGCACCATGCTGCCGCCCGAGGCACTGCGCCGGCGGCTGGCCGAGGCCGGCGCGGACGGCGCGCGGCCGGTGGTGACCAGTTGCGGCTCCGGCGTCTCGGCGGCCGTCATCACGCTCGCGCTGGTGCGCGCCGGGCTGCCGGTCGGCGCGATCTATGACGGATCCTGGACGGAATGGGGCGGGCGCGGCGACACGCCGGTCGCCACCTGACCACGCGGCACGCCGATGCGTGACGACGGCGACCCGCCGGCGGCCCGCCCGACGCCGCCACCGGAACCCGGTAACAGCCCGGACTTGCCAGGCCACCCGCGAGCCGCTTGAACCGATCCGTTGCCACGCAGGATCGCCCGCATGCCCGACGACGCTGCCAAACCGCGCCAGGACTGGCACACCCGCCTCTCCCATGCCGGCCGTGCCGGCACGCACGCGCATGGGTTCGTGAACCCGGCCGTGCATCGCGGATCGACCGTGCTGTGCCCCGACATCGCCACCCGCCGCGACGGCGGGGCGAAGCGGTTCGAGCAGGCACTGGTGTACGGCACGCTGGGCACGCCGACGCACTGGCCGCTGGAGGACGTGATCGCCGAGATCGAGGGCGGCTCGCGCTGCCAGATCGTCTCCACAGGCGTCGCCGCCTTCACCGTGCCGCTGCTCGCCTTCCTCGCCGCCGGCGACCATGTGCTGATGCCTGATTCGGTCTATGGCCCGGCGCGCCAGTTCGCCGACCATTTCCTCACGCGCATGAACGTCGCCACCACCTACTACGACCCGCTGCTCGACGGCGCCGGCCTCGCCGCGCTGCTGCGGCCGAACACCCGGGTCGTCTATCTGGAAAGCCCCGGCAGCCACACCTTCGAGGTGCAGGATGTCCCCGCGCTCGCCGCCGTCGCGCGCGCGCACGGCGCCAGGGTGCTGATGGACAACACCTGGGGCATCCATTTCTTCCAGCCGTTCGCACACGGCGTCGATGTGTCGATCCAGGCGCTGACGAAATACCCGGCCGGGCATTCCGACCTCGTGCTCGGCGCCGTCGTCACCAACAGCGATGCCGACTGGGAGCGCGTGCGCTCCACCACGCTGCTGCTCGGGCAGCACGCCAGCCCCGACGATTGCTGGCTCGCCCTGCGCGGCGTACGGACGCTGGCGGTACGGCTGGACCGGCAGATGCATTCCGGGCTGGAGGTGGCGCGCTGGCTCGCCGCGCGGCCGGAGGTGGCGCGCGTGCTGCACCCTGCCCTACCCTCCTGTCCCGGCCATGACTTCTGGCGGCGCGATTTCACCGGCGCCTGCAGCCTGTTCGGCGTCGTGTTCAGGCCGCAATTCGCCCGCCCCGCCGTGCATGCGATGGTGGAGAGCCTGGCGCTGTTCGGCATCGGCGCGTCCTGGGGCGGCTATGAAAGCCTGGTGCTGCCGACCAACGACTTCATCACCCGCACCGCCGGCACCGGCGATTTCGGCGGCGAGACGGTGCGGCTGCATATCGGGCTGGAGGCGCCGGCGGACCTGATCGCCGACCTGGACCGCGGGCTCAGCGTGCTGCGCGACTTTGGCCGCTGAGCCGCGGCGGCGCCGCCGCGGCGGCGCACGCGGCGCACAGCCCCTCCGCCTCGACGGTGGCGCGGCCGACCGTGAAGCCGGCGCGCGCGGCAGCGGCGGCGAGCGCCGCGGCCAGCGCCGCGTCCTCGATCTCGCGCACGCGGCCGCAGGCGCGGCAGATCAGGAACTGCGCCGGATGATCGTGCCCCGCTTCTTCCAGGCAGCCGACGAAGGCGGCGAGGCGCTCGACCTTGTGGACGAGGCCCTGGGCGAGCAGGAAATCCAGCGCGCGGTACACCGTCGGCGGCCCCGCCGGGCCGCGGCGGGCGCGCAGGCGGTCCAGCAGCTCATAGGCCCCGGTCGGCGCACCGGCCTCCAGGATCAGCCCGAGCACGTCGCGCCGCAGCTCGGTCAGCCGCGCGCCGCGGGACTGGCATTGCGCCGCCGCGCGCGCCAGCATGGCCTCCGTCCGGGGCGAAAAGGTCAGCTCCGTGTCCATCCGGTGCGAGCATAGGCAGCCATGACCGCAGACACCATCATCGACGCCATCGCCTTCGACGCGCACGGCCTGGTGCCCGCCATCGCGCAGCAGTTCGACAGCGGCGAGGTGCTGATGTTCGCCTGGATGAACCGGGCCGCGGTGCAGGAGACGCTGGCGAGCGGGCGCGTCTGCTATTTCAGCCGCAGCCGCGGCGCGCTGTGGCGCAAAGGCGAGACGTCCGGCCAGACGCAGCGCCTGGTCGAGCTGCGCCTGGATTGCGACGGCGACGCGCTGCTGCTGCTGGTCGATCAGCGCGGCGTGGCCTGCCATACCGGCCGGCGGGCGTGCTTCTATCGCGCCGCGCGCGCCGGCACATGGACGGAGATCGCGGAGCCGCTGATCGCACCGGAACGGCTGTACGGCGGCGCATCCTGACGCTCGTCGAGGGTGCTGGCAGCCGCTGCGACGGATGCTAGGGTAGCGAACGCAGGCAGAGGAGACAGCGCATGAGCAGGGTGGCAGTGGTCACGGGCGGCACGCGCGGCATCGGCGCGGAGATCAGCCGCGCGCTCAAGGCAGCGGGACGGACCGTGGTGGCGAGCTACGCCGGCAACGACGCCGCCGCCAGGGACTTCGCCGCCGAGACCGGCATCCGCGTGATGAAGTTCGACGCCGGCGACTTCGCGCAGTGCGAGCAGGCGGTGCAGCGCATCACCGCCGATGTCGGGCTGATCACGGTGCTGGTGAACAACGCCGGCATCACCCGCGACGCGACGCTGAACAAGATGTCGCGCGACATGTGGGATGCGGTGATCGACACCAACCTCGGCAGTTGCTTCAACCTGTGCAAGCTGACGTTCGACGGCATGCGCGCGGAGAAGTTCGGCCGCATCGTCAACATCGGCAGCATCAACGGCCAGGCGGGGCAGTACGGGCAGGTGAACTACGCCGCCGCCAAGTCCGGCATCCACGGCTTCACCAAGGCGCTGGCACAGGAAGGCGCGCGCTTCGGCATCACGGTGAACGCCATCGCGCCCGGCTACGTCGATACCGACATGGTGCGTGCGGTGCCGGCGGAGGTGCTGCAGAAGATCGTGGCGCGCATCCCGGTCGGACGGCTCGGCCATGCCGACGACATCGCCCGCGGCGTGGTGTTCCTGACCGCCGATGACGCCGACTTCATCACCGGATCGACGCTGTCGATCAACGGCGGCCAGCATATGTACTGAGGCGCCGACACGGCTTCGCCCCGCGCTGCGGCGGGGCGAACGTGCGGCGTCCCTTGCCGGTGGCGGCGCCATCACGCTGTGGGCGTTCCTCGGACTGCTGGCGCGCGCCGCCGGCAGCGTGCCGCCGCTGCAGTTGACGGCAATGAGCTTCGCCATTGCCGCGGCGCTGGGGCTGATCGTGCTTGCGGTTCGCGGCCGGCTTGCCGACGTGCGGCAGCCGCCGCTCGCCTGGGCGCACGGCGTCGGCGGGCTGTTCGGATTCCACGCGCTCTACTTCACCGCGCTGGCGCTGGCGCCGGCGGCCGAGGCCAACCTGATCAACTATACGTGGCCGCTGCTGATC
>JAJZVE010000161.1 GCA_021845835.1 Pseudomonadota bacterium
CATCCTTGCCACGACGGTCGGACCATCATCGGTGCCGCTTGCTGCAATCGCCTTCAGGTAATGCAGGACGGCGGAATAGGCGCCGGCATCCATCATGTTCGGCAGCTTGCCGTTGGCCCGCTCGGCGAAGCGTCTGGACCAGGCGCGGGTCGCGTCGTTCACGTCCCAGTAGAACGGCGTGGTGAAGGTAAGGCCCTGCGCCGCGTTCAGGCCGAGCGCCTTCACGTCGGTGATGGTGACGAGCAATCCGGCCAGCTTCTGGCCGTGCGCGACGATGCCGAATTCCTGCGCCTGCTTGATGCTGTTGATGGTATCCGTGCCGGCGTTGGCCAGCCCGACCACCTTCGCCTTGCTCGCCTGCGCCTGCAGCAGGAACGAACTGAAGTCCGACGTGTTGAGCGGCGCGCGAACGGCGCCGAGGACCTTGCCGCCGCTCGCCTCGACCACCTCGCCGGTGTCGTGTTCGAGGGCGTGGCCGAATGCGTAATCGGCGGTGAGGAAGAACCACGTGTCGCCGCCGTTTCTGACGATTGCGCCGCCGGTCCCGTGCGCCAGCATCCAGGTATCGTATGTCCAGTGCACCGTGGTCGGCGAACAGGCCTTGCCGGTCAGATCGGGCGTGGCGGCCCCGGTCGCCAGGAACACCTTCTTCTTCTCGCGGGCGACCTGGTTGACGGCCAGTGCCACTGCCGAGTTCGGCACATCGACGATGGCATCGACCCCGTCAACGTCGAACCATTTGCGCGCGATGCCGGCGCCGACATCGGCCTTGTTGAGATGATCGCCGGAGATCAGCTCGATCGGCTTGCCGAGCACCTTGCCGCCGAAGTCGTCGATGGCCATCTGCGCCGCGATGACGTCGCCCTGCCCGTTGGTCTCGGAATAGGCTCCCGACAGATCGGTCAGCACGCCGATCCTGACGCCGCGATCGGCCGCTTGCGCGCTTGCGGCGCCTGCGGCAACGATCCATCCTCCGGCGAGCACGGCAGCCAGCCAGCGAGCCATCGAGACGCCCTCCCGTTTCATGTTTTCAGGCCGTTACTTGCAGCGGTAGCACCGCTCCTGAAAGGGCGCAATCCGCCCGGACAACGACCTGCAGCCGCTGAAAGTCGTTGTCGATGTGTCCGATTGCCATGTTTCTGCGGCAAGGGCCGCGGACGCTTGCGATGCCACACCGGCGCATCAACCGACATGGCAACGGAGCAAACAGCGGCACTGTCATTGCAGCTATGCGGAGCCGTCGAAACGATCACGAAGCCTGACCCGAATCTCGCAGGGAACGGGCGGATGTTCGGCTGGCGGCGGCTGGCTGCGGCTGGCTCCGCCGCTATCCGCGCGGATGCGTCTGCCGCCACACCTCCAGCAGCCGCGCCGCATCCACAGACGTATAGCGTTGCGTCGTGGACAGGCTGGCGTGGCCGAGCAGTTCCTGGATCGCGCGCAGATCGGCACCGTCCGCCAGCAGATGCGTCGCGAAGGAATGCCGCAGCGCGTGCGGCGTCGCGTGTTCTGGCAGGCCGTTCAGCCGCCGGAAGCCGCGCAGCGTGCGCTGCGCCACCGCCGCATCGAGCCGCGCCCCACGTACGCCCAGGAACAGCGGCGCATCGGGCGTCGGGCGTGGATGCCGGCGCAGCCACGCGGCGACCGCCGCGCGCACCACCGGCAGCACCGGCACCAGCCGCTGCTTCGCGCCTTTGCCGGTCACGCGCAGCGGCGCAGTGCTGCCCTCGCGCGGTGCGTCGGCGACGTTCAGCGCCAGCGCCTCGGCGATGCGCAGGCCGCAGCCGTACAGCAGCGTGAACAGCGCCACGTCGCGCGCGGCGACGGCGGCGGCGTCGGACATTTCTCCGATGTCCGCGACGACGCGGCGGGCGTCCGGCTCGGTCAGCGCGCGCGGCAGCGGCCGGCGCACGCGCGGCGCGGCCAGCAGGCGCAGTTGCGCGTTGCTGACGCCGTGCCGCCGCGCGAGATAGCGGAACAGGCTGCGCACCGCGGCCAGGTGCCGCGCCCGCGTCGCGGCACCCAGCCCCGCCATCGCCTGCGCGGCGAGCCATGCCCGCACATCCGCCGCCCGCAACGCGGCCAGCGCGGCAAGGTCAGGCTCGGCGCCGAGATGGCGGGTGAGGAAACCCAGGAAATCGGCAAGGTCGGCGCCATACGCTGCGACGGTCAGCGGCGAGGCACGGCGTTCGTCGGTGAGCCATGCGAGAAAGGCCTGGCGCGCCGCCTCCGCCTGCACGCTACCGTCCCAGCGCCGCCGCGACCGCCCGGCCGAGGAAGGCGAGCGCGCCGGCGCCCTGTACCGGATCGAGCGCCCGCCCGTCGCGCGCCACCAGCGCCAGCAGCGCCGGCGGGCCTTCGCCGGGGATACGCACCAGCGCGTCGTGCCGCGCCAGCTCCGCCGCCTCCGCGTGCAGCAGCCCCGCCTCGTCCGGCTGGTCGCGGAACCGCACCGCGCGGCCGCCGAGCAGGCGCGCCACCGTGCCCTGCGGCAGCGGGCGCGCGCCGGGCAGCATCGCCTCCATGCACAGCGCGGCGGCATCGACGCCCAGCAGCGCCGGGAACTCGCCGCTGACGCACTCCGCGGGGTGGCCGGCGCAGATCAGCGCCAGCACCGCTTCCTGTACCCGCGCCGACAGGCCGGCGGCGGCGCGGCCGGCGGCCAGCACGCCGTCCGCCCGCTCCGCCATCGCCGCGGCGTGCGCCCGCTCGGCGCGCAGCATTGCCGCCATGTGGTCGGCCAGCACCGCGCCGTGCAGCCGCTCGGGCGGCGCCAGCCAGCGATACAGCTCCGGCCGCTCGGCGAGGAAATGCGGATGCGCGCGCAGCCACGCCGCCACCTCCGCCGCCTCCAGCGCGCCGGTCCCCTGCGGTGCCTGCACCGTCACCGCGTGCCGGCCGTCGCCTTCGGGTCTTCGATGTGCTGGCCGGTCTTCGCCCAGTCGGCGAGGAACGCCGCCAGTCCCTTCTCGGTCAGCGGATGGGCGTACAGGCTGCGCAGCACCGCCGGCGGCAGCGTCGCCACATGCGCGCCCAGCTTCGCCGCCGCGATCACATGCAGCGGGTTGCGCACGCTCGCCACCAGCACCTCGGTGCGGAAATACTCGTAGTTGCGGTAGATCTGCACGATGTCAGCGATCAGCTCCATGCCGATATGGCCGATGTCGTCCAGCCGGCCGACGAACGGGCTGACGAAGGTGGCGCCCGCCTTTGCCGCCAGCAGCGCCTGCGCGGCCGAGAAGCACAGCGTGACGTTGACCATCGCGCCGTCGGAGGTTAGGGCCTTGCAGGCGCGCAGGCCGTCGGGCGTCAGCGGCACTTTGATGGTGACGTTGCGGGCGATGCTGCGCAGCACCGCGGCCTCGCGCATGATCGCCGCGTACTCGGTGGCGGCAACCTCGGCGCTCACCGGGCCGGGCACCACGTCGCAGATTTCGGCGATCACGTCGCGCATGTTGCGGCCCGACTTGGCGATCAGCGTGGGATTGGTGGTCACGCCGTCGAGCAGGCCGCTCTCGGCCAGCGACCGGATTTCCTTGGTGTCGGCGGTATCGACGAAGAACTTCATGGGAGTACGTCCCTCTCGGAGGAAACGGACCATACAGGATGGCGGCGGCGGACAGAAGGCGGGGACGGGCGGGCGGGCGGGCACCGGGGCGCGAGGCACCGGCGCGGCGGCGCGTGCCGGTGCTGCTGCCGTACCCGTTCCCCGGCCCGTTCGACTATGCGGTGCCGCCGGGGATGGACCCGCAGCCCGGCGACCTCGTGCTGGCGCCGCTCAACCGGCGCGAGGCGGTCGGCGTGGTGTGGGACGGCGCGCCCGATCCCGACCTGCCGGCGACGCGCCTGAAGCCGCTCGCGGCGGTCCTGGCGGCGCCGCCGATGCGCGCCGACCTGCGCCGGCTGGTGGATTGGATCGCCGCCTATACGCTCGCCGCCCCTGGCGAGGTGCTGGCGATGGCGCTGCGGGTGAACGCGCTGCGGCCGGAGCAGGCCCCGGTCGGCTGGTGCCTGGCCGGGTCGCCGCCCGCGGCAAAGCTGACCGAGGCGCGGCAGCGCGTGCTGGCGGCGCTCGCGGCCGGGCCGCGCGGCGGCGCCGAACTGGCGCGGGAGGCGGGCGTCACCGCGGGCGTGATCCGCGGCATGGCCGATGCCGGCCTGATCGTCCCCGTCACCCTGCCGGCTGCCGCCCGCTTCGTCGCGCCCGACCCGGACCGCCCCGGCCCCGCGCTGTCCGCGCAGCAGGCGGCGGCGGCGGCCGAGCTGTGCGCGGCGGTGGCGGCGCGCGCATTCTCCGTCACGCTGCTCGACGGCGTCACCGGCTCGGGCAAGACCGAAGTGTATCTGGAAGCGGTGGCGGAATGCCTGCGCGCCGGGCGGCAGGCGCTGGTGCTGCTGCCGGAGATCGCGCTCTCGTCGCAATGGCTGGAACGGTTCGAGGGCCGGTTCGGCGTCGCGCCGGCAGTCTGGCATTCCGACCTGTCGTCGCGCACGCGGCGGCAGAGCTGGCGGGCGGTGGCTGCGGGGACGGCACCGGTGGTGGTCGGCGCGCGCTCGGCGCTGTTCCTGCCGTTCCCCGATCTCGGTCTGGTGGTGATCGACGAGGAGCACGAGACGGCGTTCAAGCAGGAGGAGGGCGTCGTCTATCATGCCCGCGACATGGCGGTGGTGCGCGCGCGGCTGTGCGCCGCGCCGGCGGTGCTGGTGTCGGCGACGCCGAGCCTGGAGACGATGGCGAATGTCGAATCCGGCCGCTACCGCCAGGTGACGCTGCCGGCGCGGCATGGCGGCGCCGCGCTGCCGACGGTGCGGCTGATCGACCTGCGGGATGCGATGCCGGAGCGCGGGCGGTTCCTCGCCCCGCCGCTGGTGGCAGCGATCGGCGCGGCGTTCGCGCGCGGCGAGCAGGCGATGCTGTTCCTCAACCGCCGCGGCTACGCGCCGCTGACGCTGTGCCGGCATTGCGGCCACCGCATGCAGTGCCCGAACTGCACCGCCTGGCTGGTCGAGCACCGCGTGCGGCGGCAATTGCAGTGCCACCATTGCGGCCACGCCGAGCCGATCCCGCCCGCCTGCCCGGTGTGCGGCGCGGCAGCGAGCCTGACCCCCGTCGGTCCGGGCATCGAGCGCATCACCGAGGAAGCGGCCAGCCTGTTCCCCGCCGCCCGGCGCCTCGTGATGGCGAGCGACACCATCCCCGGCCCGCACGCCGCGGCGGAGGCGGCGCACGCCATCGCGGCGCGCGAGGTCGATCTCATCATCGGCACCCAGATCGTCGCCAAAGGCTGGCATTTCCCGCATCTGACGCTGGTCGGCGTGGTCGATGCCGATCTCGGGCTGGCGGGGGGCGACCTGCGGGCGGCGGAGCGGACGGTGCAACTGCTGCACCAGGTCGCCGGCCGCGCCGGGCGGGCGGAGGCGCCGGGCGAGGTGCTGCTGCAGACCTTCGACCCGAACCATCCGGTAATGCAGGCGCTGCTGGCCGGCGACCTCGCCCGCTTCATGGCGAGCGAGGCGGCGCAGCGCCGGCCCGGACACTGGCCGCCCTATGGCCGGCTGGCCGCGCTGATCGTCAGCGCCGACTCGGGCGAGGCCGCCGACGCCGTTGCCCGCGATCTCGCCCGCGCCGCGCCGCACGGGACCGGGATCGCCGTGCTGGGCCCGGCGCCCGCCCCGCTCGCCATCCTGCGCGGCCGGCACCGGCGGCGCCTGCTGCTGAAGACGCGCCGGGACGTGGCGGTGCAACCCTTGTTGCGGGCCTGGCTGGCAAAGGTGCAACCGCGCGGCACGACACGGATCGACGTGGACGTGGACCCGATGAGCTTTCTGTAAGCGGGTTGCATAAATCGCCGCCCGAACCAGATTAGATGGACTTAGTCCAGTGGAGGCGGCCATGCGCACGGTGAACATCCACGAAGCCAAGACGCACTTGTCGCGCCTCGTCGAAGCGGCCGTGAAGGGCGAGCCATTCATCATCGCCAAGGCGGGCAAGCCGATGGTGAAGGTGGAGGCGATCCAGACGCCGGAAGACAAGGTGAAGCGCCGGATCGGCTTCCTGAAGGGCATCATCAATGTTCCCGACGATTTCGACGAGATGGGGCGCCAGGAGATCGAACGGATGTTCTATGGCGAGGGGGAGTGAAACTCCTCCTCGACACGCATCTGCTGCTCTGGCTGGTCAGCGATTCGCCGCGCCTTCCCGCCGCGGCGCGCGACGCCGTTGCCGACCCGGATGCGGAGCTGATCTTCAGCGTCGCCAGCATCTGGGAAGCCGCGATCAAGATAAGGCTGCGACACGGGGACTTCCGCTGGGAGGCATCGGTGCTGCGCCGCGGCCTGCTGGACAACGACTTCGCCGAACTGCCGATCACCGGCGACCATGCCCTCGCGATCGCCACCCTGCCGCCCATCCATAAAGACCCGTTCGACCGCATCCTGCTTGCCCAGGCAGGGACCGAGGGCATCCTGCTGCTCACCGCCGATCCGCTCCTCGCGAAGTATCCCGGTCCCGTCCGTCTCGTCTGAAGGCCGTGTTGCGCCTGCGTCATGCCCATGCTAGACGCCGCGCCGCCGGGCGGCAGCCGCGCGGCGCACCGGTCAGCCGCGCTTTCGGGCGCGGCGTTCTCAGCATGGAATTTCCCTCGTGGCCTCTGGCGGTTCCACAGTGTCATCCGGCGGCGGGCTGACCGAACGTTACGCTGCCGCGCTTTATTCCCACGCCGAAGACCAGCACGCGCTCGACGCCGTGGTCGAGCAGATGGAGGCGCTGGGCCGGCTGATCGACGGCTCCGCCGACCTGCAGCGGGTGCTTGACAGCCCGCTGATCGACGTCCACGTCGCGCAGCGCGCCGTCCGCGCCGTGCTGGCCGCGGAGGGCTTCGGGCGCATCGTGCAGGACTTCGCCGGCGTGGTCGTCACCAACCGCCGCCAGCGCCAGTTGCGCACGATGGTGCGCGCCTTCGCCGCCCTGGTCGCCGAGAAGCGCGGCATCCAGGTGGCGCATGTGGTGAGCGCGCATCCGCTCAGCGACGTGCAGGAACAGCAATTGCGCGCCCGGCTGATCGAGGCCGGCTTCGGCAACGTCGATATCCAAAAGCAGGTGGACCCGACCCTGCTGGGCGGCCTGGTCGTGCGGATCGGCGCGCGCCTCTATGATTCAAGCCTCAAATCCCGGCTGCAGCGCCTGCAGTACGCCTTGAAGGGAGCCGCCTGACATGGACATCCGTCCCGCCGAGATCTCGGAAATCCTGAAAAAGCAGATCGCCAACTTCGATACCGAGGCGAATGTCGCCGAGACCGGGCAGGTGCTTTCCGTCGGCGACGGCATCGCCCGCGTGTTCGGGCTGCAGAACGTGATGGCCGGCGAACTGGTGGAGTTCCCCTCCGTCGGCCTCAAGGGCATGGCGCTGAACCTGGAAACCGACAATGTCGGCATCGTGGTGTTCGGCGAAGACCGCGGCATCCGCGAGGGCGACACGGTCAGCCGCACCGGGCGCATCGTCGATGTGCCGGTCGGCAAGGGGCTGCTCGGCCGCGTCGTCGATGGCCTCGGCCAGCCGATCGACGGCAAGGGGCCGGTGGAGGGCGAGCGGCGCCTGGTGGAAGTGAAGGCACCCGGCATCATCCCGCGCAAGTCGGTGCATGAGCCGGTGCAGACCGGTATCAAGGCGATCGACGCGCTGATCCCGATCGGCCGCGGCCAGCGCGAGCTGATCATCGGCGACCGCCAGACCGGCAAGACCGCCGTCATCATCGACACCATCATCAATCAGAAGCAGATCAACGCCAGCGGCGACGAGTCGCGGAAGCTGTACTGCATCTATGTCGCGATCGGGCAGAAGCGCTCGACGGTGGCGCAGATCGTGCGCACGCTGGAGGAATACGGCGCGATGGAATATACCATCGTGGTCGCCGCCACCGCCTCCGACCCGGCGCCGATGCAGTTCCTCGCACCCTACACCGGCTGCGCGATGGGCGAGTATTTCCGCGACAACGGCATGCACGCGGTCATCTTCTACGACGATCTGTCCAAGCAGGCCGTCTCCTACCGCCAGATGTCGCTGCTGCTGCGCCGTCCGCCGGGACGCGAGGCGTATCCGGGCGACGTGTTCTATCTGCATTCGCGCCTGCTGGAGCGCGCGGCGAAGATGAACGACGACCACGGCGCCGGCAGCCTGACCGCGCTGCCCGTGATCGAGACGCAGGCGGGCGACGTGTCGGCCTATATCCCGACCAACGTGATCTCCATCACCGACGGCCAGATCTTCCTGGAGACGGAACTGTTCTTCAAGGGCATCCGCCCGGCGGTGAATGTCGGCCTGTCGGTCTCGCGCGTCGGCTCGGCGGCGCAGATCAAGGCGATGAAGCAGGTCGCCGGGCGCATCAAGCTGGAACTCGCGCAGTACCGCGAGATGGCGGCGTTCTCGCAGTTCGCCTCCGACCTCGACGCCACCACGCAGAAGCTGCTGGCGCGCGGGTCCCGCCTGACCGAGCTGCTGAAGCAGCCGCAGTTCAGCCCGGTGCCGGTCGAGGAACAGGTGGTCGCAATCTTCGCCGGGGTGCGCGGCTATCTCGACACCATCGACGTGGGCAAGATCAACCGGTTCGAGCGGCAGATGCTGACCGAGGTGCGCGCGCGCGACCCGGGCCTGCTGGA
>JAJZVE010000162.1 GCA_021845835.1 Pseudomonadota bacterium
GGTGCTCAACAGCGGCGGGGTTGCCAACGTGACCTATATCGGCGCGGACGGCGCGCTGCTCGCCTGCGACACCGGGCCGGGCAACGGCCCGCTGGACGACTGGGCGCAGCGCCATCTCGGCACGCCCTGCGACACCGACGGCGCGCTGGCGGCTGCGGGGCGGGCGGACGGGGCGGTGCTGGCGCGCCTGCTGGCGCACCCCTATTTCGCCCGCCCGGCGCCGAAATCGCTCGACCGGCTGGACTTTTCCGCATCCCTGGCGGCGAGCGGGATTTCTGCCCTCACGCCCGCCGATGGCGCGGCGACGCTGGCCGCCTTCGTGGCTGAGGCCGTGGCGCGCACGCCGCTGCCGGCGCCGCCGCTTCGCTGGCTGGTCGGCGGCGGCGGGCGGTGCAATCCGGCGATCATGGCGACCCTCAGCGCGCGCCTGCCCGCGCCGGTCGCGCCGGTGGAGACGGTCGGCTGGGACGGCGACGCGCTGGAGGCGCAGTGTTTCGGCCTGCTGGCAGTGCGCGTGCGGCGCGGCCTGCCGCTCAGTTTTCCGGGCACGACGGGCGTGCCGTGGCCGACCACCGGCGGGCGCATCGTCGCACCGGCGGGATAATGGTCAGCCGCGCCGCCATTCGGCGCGGAACGTCTCGACGATATGGGCGGCGAGCGCGTCGGTGAGCGGCTGGCGCGGTGCGCGCGCCTTCAGCAGCAGGATGCGCGTGTCCGGCAGCGCCGGCAGCGCCTCGTCCTCCGGCAGGGCGCGCAGCCCCTCCGGCAGCCGCGTGATCGGCGAGACGGTGACGGCGAGGCCGGCCAGCACCGGTGTCAGCGTCCCGGCATGGGTTTGCGCGGTGTAGGCGATGCGGTAGGGCACCGCGGCACGATCCAGCGCCCGCAGCGTGGCCTGCCGCCATGCACAGTCGCCGGCTGCCAGCGCCAGCGGCAGCGGCGTGCGCCGGTGCGGCGCATGGCGTTCGGCGGTGATCCACAGCAGCGGGCCCTGCCACAGTTCCTCGGCCTGCCAGCGACCCGGCTCGTGCCCCTCTGAACACAGGGTCAGGTCGAGTTCGCCGGCCTTGAGCTGCTCGATCAACGGCGTCGAGTTGGAGCAGGTGACATCGACCTCGACCGAGGGATGCGTGTCGGCGAACCGCTTCAGTACCCCTGGCAGGAAACGCAGCGCATAGTCGTCCGGCGTGCCGAGGCGGACGGTGCCGTGCATCGGCGGCGCGCGGAACGTGGTCCAGATCGCGTCGTTCAGCGCCAGCAACTCGCGCGTGCGCTCCAGCAGATACTGGCCGTGCGGCGTCAGCGACACCGCGCCGCCCTTGCCGCGCAGCAGCACGCGCTGGCCGAGCGTCGCCTCCAGCCGCTGCATCTGCATCGACACGGCCGATTGCGTGCGCCCGACGCGCTCGGCGGCGCGGGTGAAGCTGCCCTCCTCCGCGATGAAGGCGAAGGCGCGCAGCAGGTCGGGATCGAGGCCGGCGGGCAGCGACATGGGAATCAAATTCTCTGATGTGGCCCATCATGTCAATTCGTTTTTCTGATCCGCACGGCGACGCCATCTTGTGGGCCTGAGCCTTTGAGGAGGTGACGATGACCAGCATCGGGTTGATGCTGCCGGCGCTGCGGCGGGGCGCGGGGCCGCGACGGATCCTGGCGGCGCTGGCGGCACGGTGGCAGCGCCGGCAGCGGCTGCGCGCGACGCGGCGCTACGTCATGGAGATGGACGCGCCCATGCTTGCCGACATCGGCGTATCACGCGCGCAGGCGTTGTTCGAGATCGACCGCGAGAGCATGCGCAACGAATGAGACGACGTGGAACGCAACGCAAAAAGCATCTGCTGCCGTGGCGCATCCGCCTGCGAGGCAAGACACAATCACGGCAGCGGTGGCCACGGACGAAGGTTTGATTCGCAGCACCGCGATCGCCGTGGCAGGACTGCAGACGCGCCGAATCGTCGGGTGTACCCAATGGCTTCGCACCGGCTGCTGCGAGTTCGCCGATGCAGCTCGCGACTGTAGTTGCAGACCGACAAGGAACCCGCCGGGCTGACCGGGCTTCCTGCCCGGCGCGGCTGCCCGCACCCTGCGGTTCGCCGGCCGAGGCGTTGCAGCGGCTGGTGACGCTGGCCGCGCGTCTCGTTCCCGGCACCGTCTGCTGGGTCGCGCTGGGTGCGCCGGGCCAGCTGCGACTGCAGGCGATCAGTGGCGCGATGCCGGCGGACCTTAGCTGGCATCTGGCGCTCGCCGGAGAGGCGGCGCAGCGGCCGTGTCTGCTGCCCGACCTGAACGCGACGGCGTGCCGCGCGGCGGCGCGCGGACGCCGCCGACCGTTCCGCTGCTTTGCCGGAGTGCCGCTGCGCCGGCCGGACGGAAGCGGCTTCGGATCGGTCTGCCTTACGGCGCGCGTGGCGCGGAACGGGCACGAGGCGGAGGATCGCACGCTGCTCGCCGATCTCGCGCTGCTCGCGCAGCCGCATGCGCTGCTGCTGGCCGACCCCGTCGGCGCGGCTGCGGCGCCGGCCGGCGCGGCCCGGGACATCGCCGAACGCAAGGAGGCCGAGGCGGCGAGCCTGCAGACCGAGAAGCTGCAGTCGCTCGGCCGGCTGACCGGTGGCATCGCCCACGACTTCAACAATCTGCTCACCGTGATCTCGATGAACCTGGAGATGCTCGGGCAGTTGGTGCCGCCCGGCGATGAGTTGCTGGAATATGTCGAGCCGGCGCGGCAGGCGGCGCGCAGCGGCGCCGACCTCACCGCCCGCCTGCTCGCCTTCGCGCAGCGCCAGCCGCTGCATCCGGAACCGGTGCGGCTCGACCGCTTCCTGGCGTCGCTGCGTGACCTGGCGGTGCGCACGATCGGCGGCTCCTGCACCATCGAGCTGCGCTGCGCCGCCGATCTGGGCGCCTGCCTGGTCGATCGCGCGCAGCTGGAAAGCGCGCTGCTCAACCTGATCGTCAATGCGCGCGACGCCATGCCGGCGGGCGGACGCATCGTGATCGCGGCCAGCAACGTGGCAGTCGCGGCGCCGGGCGCGGGCGGGCTGGCGGCGGGCGACTATGTCAGCGTCACCGTGTCCGACGAAGGCGTCGGTGTGCCGCCGGATATCCTGGATCGCGTGTTCGATCCGTTCTTCACCACCAAGCCGGTCGGCAAGGGCACCGGCCTCGGGCTGAGCACGGTGCTCGGCTTCGCGCGGCAGTCCGGCGGCCGGGTCGAGATTGCCAGCCAGCCGGGGCACGGCACCTCGGTCGTGCTGTACCTGCCGCGCGGCGGCGGTGGCGGTGGCGCCGGCGCGGCGCGCAGCGACCGCGACGCACAGGCCTGGATGCCGCGGCCGTGGCAGACGCTGGTGGTGGACGATGCGCCGGACGTGCTGACCGCGATGACGCGGATGTGCCGCGAGCTGGGCCTGCGGCCGACGCCGGCCGGCTGCGCTGAAGAAGCGATCGCGCTGCTGCACGGCGATACGCCGTTCGATCTGCTGCTGACCGACGTGATCCTGCCCGGCCGGTTCGGCGGCGCCGAGATCGCGCGCGAAGGGCGGCAGGCGTGGCCGTCGCTGCGCGTGCTGTTCACCTCCGGCTACACCGATACGGAAATCGTCAACCGAGGCCGGCTTGACCGCGACAGCGAACTGCTGGTCAAGCCGTACAGCCGGCAACAGTTGCTGGCGGCGCTGCGGCGCGTCATGGAAGGCCGCGCCGCATAGTGACGCACACAAGGTTTCGCGAAGTGACGCCCGCCGCGTCAATGCTATAAACATGCGCAGTCGTTCACTTCATCTTTCGAAATGCGAGCGTGATGTGATCAGGATCGGGTACGCAAGGCATTTCGATGCGGCGAGTGCCGTGCAGCAATGTGCCGCATTCCTGCCGAAGCGGGATGTCTGCATGCTGATGGCGTTCTGCGGCGGCAAGCACGATCCGCTGGCGCTGCTGGGCGCGTTGCGCGCGACTTTCGGGCCGGTGCCGATCGTCGGCGGCTCGGCGGCCGGCGCCATCTGCAACACCGCCAGCGGCTACAGCGGATTGGAAATTGCCGTCGCCGCCTTCGTCGATCCGGCGACGGTGCCGCGCGTGCTCGCCGAGCCGGGGCTGGAGAGCGACGAGCAGGACACCGGGCGGCGGCTCGGCCGCCGGGTGGCGGAGGTCGCGAGCGACGGCGCCACGGTGCTGTTGCTGTTCGACAGTGTGGCGCGCTGCGCGCCGCTGCGGCTGCATCCGGCCAGCGACATCGTGCGCGGCGTCACCGCAGGCCTGGGTGCCAGGCCGGTGCGTCTGTTCGGCGGCGGCACGCTGACCGACATGAATCTGTCCGACGCCTGGGTGTTCGACGGCGACGGCGCGCGCAAGCACGCTGCCGTGGCGCTGGTGTTTCCGCCGCAGGTCGGCGCGGAGATCGCCATCCTGCACGGCTGCCGCCCGGTCAGCACCTTCATGGACATCACCCGCATCGACGGCGCCGAGGTGTTCGAGCTCGACGGCAAGCCGGCGCTGACGGTGATCGAGCAGATGCTGGGCCTGCCGCTCGGCGGCTCGCAGGGCCAGGACCTGTCTCTGATCGCAACGCTCGGCGAGAAGCAGGGCGACCCGTTCGCGCCGTACCACGAAAGTGCCTACGTGAATCGCCTGATCCTGTCTGCCAATCGCGCCACCGGATCGATCACGCTGTTCGAGCCGGACTTCGCGCGCGGCACGCGCGTGCAGATCATGGCGCGCGACAACGGCCTGATGCTCGATTCGGTGCGCCACGGCATCACCCGCATCAACCGCGCGATCGCCGGCCGCGACGCCCTGTTCGCGCTTTACATCGACTGCGCCGGCCGCGCCAGCGCGCGCAGCGGCGCACAGGTGGAGGAAGCCGATCTGGTGCGCGGCAGCCTGCCGGGCGGCCTGCCGCTGCTCGGCTTCTATTCGGGCGTGGAAGTGGCGCCGTTCGACGGCTACAGCCGTCCGCTCGACTGGACCGGCGTCATCGGCGTGTTCTGTCGCACGCCATGAACGAGCAGCTTCAGCGCGAGCTGAACTACTACCGCCGCGAGTGCAACGACCTCGGCGCCCGTCTGCTGCGGCTGCAGGAGGAACAAAGCCAGGCGTTCCGCGAGGCCCGGCGCAGCCGCACCACCGCGAAACTGGTGCGCGAGGCGTACCGGCTGGCCGACGGCGCCGCCTCGCTGGCGGACGTGGGCGGCGCGCTGCTCGACGTGATCGTTGACAACGCGATGTGCGACCGCCGCCTTCCTCGCAGAAGCGCCGGCCGGATCGGGTAACTTCGTCATCACCCACGCGGTCGGCCTGGCCGGTGAGCCGCCGCCGGCCTCCGCGCGCATCCTTGACTGTCCGGCGTTCTTCTTCACCACCGCGCAGACGCGCATCGAGCCGCCGGCCTACGAGCTGACCGGCATCCTGAAACGTCCGTACATCCTGTGGGCCTACGACAAGGCGAGCGGGCAGGCGCTGATCCTCGGCAACCGTTCGGAAAGCAACATCAGCCGCCCGTTCGAGCCGGGCGACCAGGAACTGGTGGAGGGTGCGCTCTCGGTCTATCTCGACGTGCTGACGCGCAAGCAGGCGGAGTTGCAGCTGCGCCGCGCCAAACAGGTCGCGGAGGAGACCGTCGATGCCACGGCCGAGTTCCTCGCCGCCGTGAGCGGCGCGCTGCGCTCGCCGCTCAACTCGATCCTCGGCTGCTCGGAAAAGATGACGTCGGGGTCGCGCTATCCGCTCACCATCGAAAACTGCGCCGGGTTCGCCGATCGCATCCACGAATCCGGCAACCGCGTGCTGGCGCTGCTGAACGGCCTGCTGGAGTATTCCAGCTTCGCCAGGGTGACGCTGTCGCTGGCGCCGGCGTGGCGGCCGCTGCGCGAGCTGGTCGGCGCCGCGGTCGGCGCCGGTGCCGTCCTCGGCCAGCCGCGCCGCGTGCTGGTGGACAGCGACCTTGCCGCCGATGTGGAACTGCACGTCGATCCGGTGTGCTTCGGCCAGGTGCTGACGACGCTGGTCGGCAGCGCCGTCCGCACCAGCCCGGTCGCCGGGCGGGTGAACGTGTCGGCGCTGCTGTGCCAGGACGGCTCGATCGAGATCGGCGTGCAGGGCGCCGCGCCGTGGGGCGGCCCTGCCAACAATCCCGCCGGCCTTGAGGAACTCAGCCTGCCGATCATGCGCGCGCTGGTGGGCGTGCATGACGGCCGCATGATCCTGCACGGCGAGGCACCGCGGCCGGCGACCGCGACGATCGCGCTGCCCGCGCATCGGGTGCGCATGGCGCTGCCGGTGCGCGGCAGCCGGCCGGGCGTGCCGTTGCTGCCGCACGCCTGAGGGTCAGCCGACGGCACCGGGCGGCGTCGCGGCCAGCGTCGCCAGGTTCTCGTCGATGGCGCGGAACAGGCCCCAGCTCTCCTGGTAGTTCAGCGGGAAGCCGGGGCAGCCGGCATCCACATCCTGCTGGCGCGCCTGGATGTAGCCGGTCCAGCGCCGCGTCGCCGGCCGCCGGTGGTGGAAGTCGTGACACGGCGCGTCGCCCACCAGCACGAACAGCCGCACGAACAGCTGCACCGTCAGCATCTGCACCCACCACCACGTCCAGGCCAGCAGCCCGTGCAGCGAGGCGGCCGATCGGTGCGGCGGCATCGCGCCGGGGAACACGCCGGCGGTGGCCCGGCAGATGAACTCCTTGCCGCGGGCGGCGATCAGCGCCGGGGCCGGGAAACGGTGCTCGCACAGGATGCGGAACACCGTCGCCACCTGCAGCAGCACGGTGACCGGCAGCACCCAGGCGACCAGGAACCCGACCAGCCGCCCGCTCGCCGCCGCGGCAGCGAAGCCGCACGCCCAGGCGGCGATGCCGAAGGCGTTGTGCGCCCGGTCCGCCGAGCCGAGGCTGGCATGCAGGCGCCGCCACAGGAACCGGGCATGGAAGCCGGGGGAAACGAGGTTCGCCAGCACCCGCCGCCACAGCGCCCGCTTCGCCGTCCCTGCGTGCAGGCCGCACATGGCGAACACGAAGTCGGCGAATTCGTCCTCTGCGGTGAGCAGTTTCCTGGGGCTGTGGTGCAGCATGTGCCCGCGCTGATAGGCGTCGAACTGCCTGAACAGCAGCAGCGCCGAGATCGCCCGCCCCACCAGCCGGTTGCGCGCGCGGTCCCGGAACACGGTGCCGTGGGCGCAATGGTGGAACACCACGACCTGCAACAGTCCAAGCCCCGAACTGGTCAGCAGCAGCCCGAGCGGCAGCGGCCCGAACAGCGCCCAGCCCGAACGTTCCAGCGCCCACGCGGTCAAGGCCGCGCCGCCGAGGCTGCACGCCAGAGCGGCGGTGACGAAGCGCTGCGGCGAGCTTGGCGGCACCGCTTCCCCCGGCGCCGGGCGCGCCGTCAGCCATGTAAGAAACGGCTGGAGCCAGGGTGGCAGTTGCAGGAACATCATGGCCCTCGGGTCCGATCGCATCGGCCAAGCGGCTGCCCAGGGTACATGAATGCGGGGTGACATGTATGTCATTGGCTGTTTCCTTCCCGGATGAGACATATTGTTGGCAGATCGGTTCCGATCATGCCGGACCAGTGCCCTGAACGGGCGATAGTCTGGACTGTCGCGATCCATTCGCGCATTGGAAAGTGCGGCATGATCTTCCGTAACGACAACGCCGCCGGACCCGTTGCCTGACGGCGGCGGACGCGCGCTTGCGGCGGCGCCGTTGCGGCGGCATATCGCCGCCGGCCGGGGCGGGCACGACATGGCGGCGACGGCGGACCGGGCGAGCGGGCTACGGCAGTGGTGCGGGCGGGCGCTGCGTGACGGCACGTTCCTCGACCGCGCCCGCGTCGCCGGCTGGAGCGGCGTGCTGCTGGGGCTGGAACTGCTGGCGCTGGGCTTCCTGGTGCTGTGGACGCATGGCGCCTTTGCGCCGCAGCCGCCGACGACGAGCGGCTTCAGCAGCTTCTACGCCGCCGGCCGTCTCGCGCTCGGCCCGGCGCCGCAGCTCGCCTATGACCCGGCGGCGCATTATGCCGCGCAGCAGGCGGCGACCGCAGCGGGCGTCGAGCATTTCGTGTTCTTCTATCCGCCCGTGTTCCTGCTGCTGTGCGCGCCGCTGGCGATGCTGCCCTATATGGCGGCGTTGCTGCTGTTCGAGGCGGCGACGCTGGCGCTCTACCTGCCGGTCGGCGCGCGCATCCTGAGCTTGCCGGGGTGGGCGGGACGGCTGCCGGTGCTGGCCTTTCCGGCGGTGATCTGGACGCTCGGGCTGGGGCAGAACGCGCTGCTGACGGCGGCGCTGTTCGGCGGCGGCTTGCTGTTGCTGGAGCGGCGGCCGGCGCTCGGCGGCGCGGTGCTGGGGCTGCTGTGCTACAAGCCGCATTTCGGCCTGCTGCTGCCGGTGGCACTGCTGGCCGGCCGACATTGGCGCGCGGTCGCCGGTGCCGCCGCGAGCGTGACGGCGCTGGTCGTGCTCTCGCTCGCCGCCTTCGGCTGGCCGACCTGGCTCGCCTACCTGCACGCCTTCGCCGGGTCGGGCGGCGTCTATGCCAGCGGCCAGGTGAGTTTCGCCGCCTTCGTCACCCCGTACGGCGCGGCGCTGCTGCTGGGCGCCCGGCCCGCGGTCGCGGTTGCGGTCCAGGCCGCCGCCGCGCTGTGCGCTGCG
>JAJZVE010000163.1 GCA_021845835.1 Pseudomonadota bacterium
TTCGTGCCCGTTTGACGTCGTGCCTGCCTGTGCGTGTGTGAAGGCAGCCCCGAAGTCTCTCGAAGACCGCTGCAGCTTCCTCTCCGCCCCACCTGGGGCGGAGAAGGGACGGCGTCGCAGACGGATTTTCTTCGTGACCGCCTTCGCAGGATTGACGTCGAGCGGTCGGAACCTTCGGCGGCTGGCATTCATCATGATCGGTGTCATGTCGGGAATCCTGATCGCCGCCATCGTCAACCGGCCGCAGCGGCGGCTGTTCCGCTCCGTCGGCCGCAGCAGCCTGCGCCCGTTCCCCGTATGCCTGCCTGATTCCTGCGTGCGTTATCCTCATGGCGGCTGACGCGGCCCCGCCGGCGCCCGCATGGCATATGCTCGATCGCGCGAGCGCGACTGCCCGCCTCGGCGCCGACGCGGTGAGCGGCCTGTCCGACGCCGAGGTGCGCGCGCGGCAGGCGCGCCACGGGCCGAATGCCCTCCGCGAAGCCGGGCGGCGCAGCAGGCTGCGCATGCTGCTGGCCCAGTTCACCGATTTCATGATCCTGCTGCTGGTCGCAGCCGCGATCGTCTCCGGCTTCATCGGTGACGCCGAGGATACCGTCGTCATCCTCGGCATCGTGGTGCTCAACGCAGCCGTGGGTTTTGTGCAGGAATTTCGCGCCGAGCGCGCCATGGCGGCGCTGCGGCGCCTGGCTGCGCCCGGCGCCGTCGTCGTGCGCGAAGGCCGGCCGCAGGCCGTGCCCGCCGAGTCGCTGGTGCCCGGCGACGTGGTGATTCTGGAGGCGGGAAACGCCGTGCCGGCCGATCTCCGTCTGCTTGAGGCGGTCGGGCTCAAAGTGGCAGAAGCCGCTCTTACCGGCGAATCACTGCCGGTGGAAAAGCACGTGGATCCGAGCGAGGATCTCGACCTGCCGCTCGGTGACCGGCGCAACATGGCGTTCAAGGGAACCGCCATCCTGTACGGCCGTGGCCGCGGGCTGGTCGTCGCCACCGGCATGGCCACCGAGCTTGGACGGATCGCCGGGATGCTTGCGGACGCGGGACAGACGCGCACGCCGCTGCAGCGGCGCCTGGCGGTGTTCGGCCGGCAGATCACCCTGGCCGCCCTGGCGGTCTGCGTGCTCATCTTCGCCACCGGCCTGCTGCGTGGCGAGCCGCCGCTGCTGATGCTGCTGACCGCGCTGAGCCTGGCGGTGGCCGCGATACCGGAGGCGATGCCGGCGGTGGTGACCGTGCTGCTCGCGCTCGGTGCCGCCCGGATGGCGCGGGAGCGCGCCTTGATCCGTCGGCTTCCCGCCGTCGAGACGCTCGGCTCCGTCACCACGATCTGCACCGACAAGACCGGCACGCTGACGCGCAACGAGATGCGCGCGGTGGAGGCGTTCGTGGACCGGGAACGGCGCGCCATCGGTGCTCTCGACCCGGACGGCAAGCCGGCGGCAGCCCTGCTGCGCGCCCTGGCGTTCTGCAATGACGTGGTCCGCGACAGCGATGGCGGCGTGCGCGCAGACCCGACCGAGGTGGCGCTCTGGCGCGTCGCCGCGGACGCCGGGATCGACAAGGCCGAGGGCGAACGGACTGCGCCGCGGGTGCTGGAACTGCCGTTCGACTCCGAGCGCAAGCGCATGACCACGCTGCACGCCGCCGCGGACGGGTTCGTTGCCTATACCAAGGGCGCGCCGGAAACCGTGCTTGCCCGCTGCAGCGGGATGGCGACGCGCGCGGGTGTGGTGCCGCTCGACCGCGAGCAGGCGATGCGGTTGGCCGAAGCGATGTCGGCGGATGGCCTGCGGGTTCTTGCCGTGGCCTGCCGGCAGTGGGACAGGCTGCCCGCGCAGCGTACGGCCGACACGATCGAACAGGATCTCGCGCTGCTGGGGATGGTCGGCCTGCTTGATCCGCCGCGCGACGAGGCAAAGGCGGCCGTGGCGACGTGCCGGGCGGCCGGCATCACGCCGGTGATGATCACCGGCGACCACCCCGTCACCGCGCGCGCCATCGCCCGGCAGATCGGCCTGACCGACAACGACGGCGCGGTGCTGACCGGGCGGGACCTGCAGACGCTGACCGACGCGGAACTGCAAAAGCGCGTTGCCGAGGTGCGGGTGTATGCCCGTGTCGATCCGGCGCAGAAGATCCGCATCGTCGCGGCACTGCAGGCGGCGGGCGAAATCGTCGCCATGACGGGCGATGGCGTCAACGATGCGCCGGCGCTGGCACGCGCCGACATCGGTGTCGCGATGGGCAAGGGAGGCACCGACGTCGCCCGCGAATCCGCCGGCCTTATCCTGCTCGACGACAACTTCGCGACCATCGTGACCGCCGTGCGGGAAGGCCGGCGCATCTACGACAACATCCGCAAGTTCGTCCGCTTCGTGGTCACCTGCAACTCGGCGGAGATCTGGACGATCTTCCTGGCGCCCTTTCTCGGACTGCCCATGCCGCTGCTGCCGATCCAGATCCTGTGGATGAATCTCGTCACCGACGGCCTGCCCGGCCTCGCGCTTGCAGCCGAGCCGGCGGAACATGACATCATGGGTCGTCCGCCCAGGCCGCCGCGCGAAGGACTGTTCGCGAAGGGAATGGCGTGGCAGGTGATCTGGGTCGGGCTGCTGATGGCTGCCGTCACCCTGCTGACCCAGGCCTTTGCCGTGCGGACGGGGCGGGAGCACTGGGGGACCATGGTGTTCACGGTGCTGACCCTCACGCAGATGTGGCAGGTGCTGGCGATCCGCTCGGACCGCGACTCCCTGCTCGAACTGGGGGTCGGTTCCAACCTGCCGCTGCTCGGCGCGGTGCTGCTGACCTTCGTGCTGCAGCTCGCCGTCGTCTATCTGCCGCCGCTGCAACCGATCTTCGACACGGCGCCGCTGACCGTCGGCGAACTGCTGGCCTGTATCGCGCTGTCGAGCATCGTGTTCTTCGCGGTCGAAGCGGCCAAGCGACTGGCCCGCGGCAATTCGCCGCGTCCGTCAGTCGGGCGCGAAGCAGGATAGCACGCCATGCGGGCTGCCGCCTGCGTGACGCGGCAGGCTATCCGGTCGCCCACGGCGATTTCGTGCCAGCCATCGCGGCGAGCCGGGCGATCCTTTCCCTGACCGGCGGATGGGTCGAGAACAGGCCGCCGGGACGCGCGCCGCTCAGCGGACTGATGATGAACAGATGCGCGGTGGCCGGATTACGCTCGGCGTCTTCGTTCGGGATCTGCTGCACCCCGGCGTGAATACGCGCCAGCGCCTGCGCCAGCCACATCGGCTGGCCGACGATCTCCGCCCCCGCCTTGTCGGCCGCGTATTCCCGCGTCCGCGAGATGGCAAGCTGCACCAGCGCGGCCGCCAGCGGCGCCAGCAGCATGATCACCAGCCCGGCGATGGCGCCGGGATGGTTGCGCTCGCCATTGCGGCCCGGCGTGAGGAAGAACAGGAAATTCGCCAGCATGCCGATGGCACCGGCAAGCGTCGCGGTGATCGTCATGGTCAGCGTGTCGTGGTGCTTCACATGCGCGAGCTCATGCGCCAGCACGCCGGCGACCTCGCGTTCCGGCAGCATGCGCAGCAGGCCGCGCGTGACGGCGACGGCGGCGTGCGACGGGTTGCGGCCGGTGGCGAACGCATTGGGCTGCTCGCTGTCGATCAGATAGACCTTCGGCACCGGCAGGCCTGCGCGGCCGGCCAGATCGCGCACGATCCGCAGCAGCTCCGGCGCCTGGCTGTCGTCCACCTGGTGCGCGCCGTACATCATCAGGACGACGCGGTCGGCGCTCCAGTACGTGAACAGGTTGGTTGCCGCGGCGATCAGCAAGGCGACCGCCATGCCGTGCGGTCCCGCGACCCAGTAGCCGACCGCCATGAACAGCGCGGTGAGTGCCGAGATCAGCAGTCCGGTGCGCAGCAGGTTGTTCATGGCAGGCAGGATATCCAGCAGCAGGCAGAAGACATTGATCTTCGTCAGGCTGCGTCGCGTTCATCGCCGCGGCGGGGCGCGTCGTGCGTCCCACCAGCGTTGCAGCCGTCCCAGCACGCGCAGCGTGGCGCGACGCACCGGCGGGATGTCTTCGCCGACCAGCAACGCCCCGACCGGCAGCATCCAAATGCCGAGCACCGGCAGGAAGCCGAACAGGCCGCCGGCGATCAGCGCGACGCCGAGCGGCAGACGGACCCATTTCGCCTCGGGCCGCACCAGCCATGTGTAGGACCGTCGCGCCGGGTGCGGCAGCGCATCGAGCAGCCGCCGCAAACGAGGGTCATGTGTCATCTGGCGCCCGCTGATCGTAAAGGGCCCGTCATGCTGTCACCACGGCCGCGCTCCTTTGCGTGTCACCGAATGGCGCACGGGGGAACGACGAATGGCCGGTGATTGGCCGGGTCGATCGCCGCATTCCGTGCGGTGATCCGACATCGCAGGGTTGGTCGGCCGGAGGCCGACGTCCCGCCAGAGGGGCCCGGATCGCGTTCTACACGGCGTTAGATGGTCGGGCAGGCGGCGCGTGCAATAAGTGCCAACGGTGGTGAGGGCTATCCCCGCAGCGGCACCACGTACGGCCCTTCGGGAATCACCGCCACGGCCGGATCGCCGTGGCGGGCGAGGCTGGCGGCGAGCGCGTCCTCCACGGATGCGATCATCTCCACCCCGGTGATGCGCCGCCCCTCCGCATCCAGCCCGGTCGTGTAGAGCTGCACGCGGCCGAGCCGCATCGGCTTGAGCTGCATCTCGGTCTGCCACTCGTCCACGTCGGCGAGGGATTTGGCCGTGAGCGTCGCGAGGAATTGCTCCGGCCCGAGCGCCACCAGCCGCGCCTGCGCCGCCCGGAACTCGGCCGAGCCGAAGCCTTCGGAACAGGCCGAGGCGATGATGAGCGTGCCGCCCGGCGCCAGGATATCGAGCGGCGTCACCATGCCTTTCACCGTCTGATAGTAGGTCTTATCCAGCGGATAGCCGGCCGCCGAGGTCAGCACGGTTGCGAACTGCCGGCCGACGGGGACGGCGGTGGCGACGGCGACGAATTCGACGGCAAGCTGGTGGCTCGCGATGATCTCGCCGAAATTGACGAAGGCGAGGTCACGGTCCTCGTCGATCACGGTGTTGAGCGCGAACACCTCGCCCAGCATGCGCACGATCGCCAGTTGCTCCTCGTGCAGCGGGTTGCCGACCAGGTTGCACTGGACGGCGAGCGGGTCCTCCATGAAGCGGGCAGAGTGGAAGGTGCGGATGGTGGTGTGATGCGCGACGCCGGGCGCCACCACTTTGCGCCCGCCCGACCAGCCGGCCATGAAGTGCGGCTCCACGAGGCCGGTGGCGATGCGCAGATCGGCCGCGACGAAGCGCCGGTCGAGCAGGACGGGCACGCCGCGGCCGGGCGTCGCGCCGAGATCGACGTGATCGTCGTCGTTGCGGGCGAAGTGGTTTTCCACGCGCACGTGCTGCATGACCCACTTGTCGCCGACCAGTTCGGCCAGTTCCGCGCCTTCGTTCGGCCGGTGCAGGCCGGTCGCGACCAGTACAGTGATGCGGTCGAGGGGAATGCCCGCCGCCGTCATGTCCTCGATCATCGGGCGCAGGAACAGGTGGTTCGGCACCGGGCGGGTGATGTCGCAGATCAGGATGCAGGCGCTGCGCCGCCCGTGCGCCAGTGCGCGCAGCGGCGCTGAGTCGAGGGCGGCGCGCACGGCCGCGTGCGGGTCGGGCAGTTTCGGCAGCGGACGCTTGCGGATCAGGCGCGGCTGCGCGCCATCCGGCAGGCGGACGGAGAGCTGGCCGCGGCCGAAGGCGATCTGGACGGAGGAAGCGGGCATCGGCTGACGTCCTGCGGGTTCGGGGCGGACAAGCCCCCAACATAGACCGTCCGGGCACGCCGGACCACGACCCGCGCCGCTGCCTTGTTCCGATCGCGCCGCTCCCCTAGGGTCGCCCGCCAGCGACACGGTCACGGGAGGGTTCGGCCATGCATGTCCTGATCATCGGTGCGGCGGGAATGATCGGCCGCAAGCTGGCCAGCCGGCTGGCTGCGGACGGTGCGCTGGGTGGGCGGGCGATCACGGCGCTGTCGCTCGTGGACGTGATCGCGCCGGAGCCGCCGGCAGGCGTGCAGGCCCGCGTGGCCACGGAGGCGCTGGACCTGTCCGCGCCCGGCGGCGCCGCGCGCAGCATCGCCGGGCGGCCGGACGTGATCTTCCACCTCGCCGCGATCGTCTCCGGCGAGGCGGAGGCGGATTTCGAGAAGGGCTATCGCATCAACCTCGACGGCACGCGCGCGCTGTTCGAGGCGATCCGGCTGGAAGGCGCGCGCCAGCCGTACGCGCCGCGCGTGGTGTTCACCTCCTCCATCGCCGTGTTCGGTGCGCCGTTCCCCGACGCGATCGGCGACGAGTTTTTCACCACACCGCTCACCAGCTACGGCACGCAGAAGGCGATCGACGAGCTGCTGCTGGCGGACTATTCGCGCCGCGGCCTGTTTGACGGCATCGGCATCCGCCTGCCCACCATCTGCATCCGTCCCGGCACGCCGAACAAGGCGGCGTCCGGCTTCTTCTCCAACATCCTGCGCGAGCCGCTGTCGGGCAAGGAAGCGGTGCTGCCGGTCGGGGAGGACGTGCGCCACTGGCACGCCAGCCCGCGCGCCGCGGTCGGCTTCCTGCTGCATGCCGCGACGCTGGACACGGCGCCGCTCGGCGCGCGGCGCAACCTGACCATGCCGGGCCTGTCGGCGACGGTCGGCGAGCAGATCGCGGCGCTGCGGCGCGTCGCCGGCGAGCAGGCGGTGCGGCTGATCCGCCGCGAACCCGACCCGGTGATCGCCGGCATCGTCGCCGGCTGGCCGCGCAACTTCGACCCGCGGCGCGCCGAGGCGCTCGGCTTCCGGGCCGAACGCTCGTTCGAGGAGATCATCCGCGTCCACGTCGAGGATGAACTCGGCGGCAAGCTGCCGTGACATGACGTGACCGGGCCGGCCGACGCCGACGCGCGCAGCGACCTCGGCAATCTGTTGCTGGCGCAGGGGCGGGCGAAGGACGCGGCGGCGGAACTCGCGGCGGTCGCCGCGCTGTGCCCGGACCACGCGCCGTCGCGCTACAACTTCGGCAACGCCCTGCTCGCCGCCGGCCGCGCGGCGGAGGCGGAGACGCAGTTCCGCGCCGCGCTGTGCCGCGATCCCGCGCATGCCGGCGCGCACAACAATCTCGGCAACGCCCTGCGCACGCTCGGGCGGGTCGAGGAGGCGGCGGAAAGCTACCGGCGCGCCATCGCGCTGCGGCCCGATCTTGCCGGCGCGCACAACAATCTCGGCTCGGCGCTGCTGGCACTGCAGCGGCCGGAGCAGGCGGCGGCGGCATTGCGGGAGGCCCTGCGTCGGCACCCGGACTATGCGGAGGCGTGCAACAACCTCGGTGGTGCGCTGCTGGCGCTGGATCGGCCGGAGGAGGCGATCGGCTGGTTCCGCCGCGCCGTCGCGCTGGATGCGGGGCAGGCGCAGGCGCGCTTCGGCGAGAGCCTCGCGCTGCTGGCGCTCGGGCGCTACCGCGAAGGCTGGGAGGCGTACGAAAGCCGCTGGCTCGACCCGCGCTTTTGCGAGGATGAGCGCAGCTACGATATGCCGCTGTGGCGCAACGCGCCGGACCAGCGGCTTGCCGGGCGCACGCTGCTGCTGCATGCCGAGCAGGGGCTGGGCGACACGATCCAGTTCGTGCGCTACGCCAAGCTGCTGCGGCGGCTGGGCGCGCGCGTGGTGCTGGAAGTGCAGGCGCCGCTGCTGCCGCTGCTGGGTGGACTTGCAGATGCCGTGATCGCGGCCGGCGCCGAATTGCCGCCCTGCGACCTGCATTGCCCGCTGCTGAGCCTGCCGCGCGCCTTCGGCACCGAGCTGCCGACGGTGCCGGCGGAGAGTCCGTATCTGCACGCCGACCCGGCGCGGCGCGCGCGGTGGCGCGACGTGCTCGGGCCGCGCACGCGACCGCGCGTCGGACTGGTGATCTCCGGCAGCGCGGAGCATCCTGAGGACACGCTGCGCTCCATTCCGGCGGCGACGCTGCGCCCGCTGCTGACCTTGCCGAACGTCGAATTCCATGTCGTGCAGACGGAATTGCGCGACCAGGACGCCGCGGTGCTGCATGGGCTTCCCGGCGTGCGCCTCCATGCCGAACGGCTCGCCGACTTTGCCGACACCGCGGCGCTGCTGGCGGAGCTTGATCTGCTGGTCAGCGTCGATACCGCGGTCGCGCATCTCGGCGGCGCGCTCGGCCGTCCGGTGTGGCTGCTGCTGCAGGCGAGCGCGGATTTCCGCTGGCTGCGCGTGCGCGAGGACAGCCCGTGGTACCCGACCCTGCGCCTGTTCCGCCAGAGCGAGCCGCGGCGGTGGGAGCCGGTGGTGGCGCGCGTCGCCGCGGCGCTGCGGGGGCGCTACGACGCCGGCTGAATCTGCGCCTGCAGCGTCCGCGCGCGCCGCGCCAGCACCTCGTCGAGCCAGTCGCTGCGCATCTCCGGCACCGAGGACAGCAGCAATTCGGTGTACGGATGCAAGGGCGGGGCAAACACCTGCGCGGTCTCGCCGCGCGCGACCAGCTTGCCTTTCAGCATCACCGCAACCCTGTTGGCGATGCGTTTCACCGTGCCGAGGTCGTGCGTGATGAACAGGTAGGCGATG
>JAJZVE010000164.1 GCA_021845835.1 Pseudomonadota bacterium
GTCGCTCTGGGCGCGGAACAGCACCGCCGCCGCCGCGTCCCGTTGCGCCTGCGCCACGGCGAGGCGAGCCGGATAGACCTTGCGCGCCAGGTCGAGCGCCGCCCCGGCCGCGGCCAACTGGCCCTGCGCCGCTTCCATCTGGCCGCGCGCCTGGTCGCGGACGGCGAGGAAGGGACGCGGATCGATCCTGATCAGCACCTGGCCGGGCATCACGTGCTGGTTATCGTTCACCGCCAGCTCGACGACCTGCCCGCTGACCTGCGACGCCACCATCACCGCGTTGCCGTCGGTATAGGCGTCGTCGGTGGTCTCCTGGTCGCGGGTGGCGTACCAGTACCAGCCGCCCCCGCTGGCGGCCGCCAGCACCGCCAGCGCGAGCAGGATGAGCAACAGCGGCCGACGGCCACGAGACCTCGGCGGTTCGGCAGGCGGCGGCGTGGCGTGGAGACGCGGCCGCTCCTCGCTCCGCGGCTGGTCGCGCGTCAGCGCGTCGCCGCGCGGGGCGACCCTGGTCTCCCCGGACCGGATGTCGGGTCCACGGTGCTCGTCATAGGGCATTCGGACCTCTCTCGCCCCCTTTTCGCCCCATCAACTAGGCCAGAGATTGCGTCTTGACCAGCCTGGCATAAAGCCCGCTGACCGCCATGAGTTCGCCGTGGCTGCCCTGCTCCACTGCCCGCCCGTCCGCCAGCGCCACCACGAGATCGGCGTCGCGCACCGTGGACAGCCGGTGCGCCACCACGATCGTGGTGCGTCCGCGCCGCAGCCGCGCCAGTGCCTCCTGTACTGCCGCCTCGCTCTCGGCGTCCAGCGCGCTGGTCGCCTCGTCCAGCAGCAGGATGCGCGGGTCGCGCAGCAGCGCCCGCGCCAGCACCACGCGCTGCCGCTGCCCGCCGGACAGCCGCTGCCCGCCCGGACCCACCACGGTTGCGAAGCCCAGCGGCAGGGCGGCGACGAAATCCGCCGCCGCCGCGGCGCGCGCCGCCGCCTCGATATCGGCCGCGCTGGCGCCAGGGCGGCCGAGCGCGATGTTGGCCGCGACGCTGTCGTCGAACAGCAAGGCGTCCTGCCCAACATAGGCGATGGCGTCGCGCAGGCTGGACAGCCGCACGCCGCGCACGTCGGCGCCGTCCACCAGCACGGCGCCGGCGGTGGCGTCGTGCAGGCGCGGGATCAGCGCCAGCGCGGTCGATTTCCCCGCCCCCGACGGCCCGACCAGCGCCAGCGTCATGCCCGGCTCGGCCGCGAACGACAATCCGTCCAGCCCGACCCGTCCGTCCGGGTAGCGGAAGCCCACGCGATCGAACACCACCCGCCCCCGCCCCGCCGGCAGCCGCGCGGCACCCGGCCGGTCGAGGATGTGCGGGCGTTCGTCGATCACGGCAAAGATGCGCACGAGGCCGGCCAGCCCCTCCTGCACCGCGGCGTTCAGGCTGCCGAGCGCGCGCACCGGCTGGGCGGCGAGCAGCAGCGCGGTGACGAAGCCGGTGAAGTTGCCGAGCGTGCTGTCGCCCCGCGCCGCCCGCCAGCCGGCGAAGCCGAGCACGGCGGCAACGGCCAGCCCGCCCAGCACCTCCAGCAACGGGTCGATGCGGCTGCGGCTGCGCACGATGCGCATCAGCTCGCGATACAGGCTCGCGAACGCCGTCTCTGCCCGCGCGGTCTCCACCGCCTCCAGCCCGTACGCGCGCACGGTGCGCGCCTGCATGAAGCTCTCGGTCAGGATCGAGGCGGTCTCGCCCATGCGCGCCTGCATGCCGCCGGAGGCGCGGCGCAGGCGGCGGCCGATATGCTGGATCGGCAGCGCCGCCAGCGGATAGAGCGCCGCGGCGACCAGGAACAGCACCCAGTCGAGATACAGCATCGAGCCGATCAGCCCGAGCACCTTGACCGCGTCGCCGGCGCCGTTGACGGCGCGGATCAGCGCGTCGCGCACGGTCGCGGTGTCGGTGGTGAAGCGCGCCGCCAGCGCCGCCGGCGCCTCGCGCTCCAGCCGGGCGAGATCGGCGCGGACGAGGTGGCGGAACATGCCGCTCTGCAGGCCGCGGGTCACGTCCAGCACGGTGCGCTGGATCATCACGCTCTGCGCGTACTGCGTCAGCGCCTTGAACGAGGTGACAATGACCACGATCAGCGGCACCTGATAGAGGATGCGCTGGTCGCGGTGCTGGAACATCTCGATGGCGCGGTCGATCACCACCGGGTAGAGCGCCTGCGATCCGGCGGTCGCGGCGGTGAGCAGCAGGATCAGCAGCAGCCGGCCGCGCTGCTCGCGGATATGCTCCCGCCACAAACGGAGCAGGAGCGACGGCGTGACGGCGGAGGACAGGTCGGCGGGCATGGCGCGCGGCTCTAGCAGGCAGGACGGCTGGCCGCCACCGCGGCGGGTGGCGGCCTATGTCGATCTCGATCTGGTCGGCGACGCGCTGATCAAGCTGCCGTTCGTGCGCGCCCTGCGCCACGCCTTCCCCGACGCCGAACTGACCTGGATCGCCGGGCGCGGGCAGAGCGCCTATGCCGGGGCGCTGGCGCCGCTGATGCCGGGATTGCTGGACCGCGTGATCGAGGGCTGCGGCGTCGGTGCCGGGCTGCGCGCCGCGGTCGGCCGGCCGCGGCTCGATGTGCTGATCGACACGCAAAGCCATGTCCGCACCACGCTGGCGCTGCGCCTGCTGCGCCCGCGCCGCTTCGTTTCCGCATCGGCGCGGTACTGGCTGTCCGGCGTGCGGCCGCCGCGCGGCTATCGCAGGCCGCGGCGGCTGATCGGGCGTCTGCTCGATCTCGCCGCCTTCGCCGCGGGCGGCCCCGCCATCGCCGACGGCGCGCCCCGCCTGCCGGCCGAAGCGGTCGCCCGCGCGGCGGCGCTGCTGCCGCCCGGCCCCCGCTATGTCGCGCAGGTCGTCGGCGCCGGCGGGCGGCACAAGGCCTGGCCGCTCGACTGCCACGTCGCGCTGGCGCAGGCGCTGACGGCGGCGGGGCGGGTGCCGGTGCTGATCCTCGGCCCGGCGGAGCAGGACCTCGTTCCCACGCTGACGGCGCGCCTGCCGGCCGCGCTGTTTCCCTTGCAGACGGCCGGCGGACCGGGCGGAGTGGCGCTGACCATCGCGCTCGGCGCGCGCTGCGCCGCCGCGGTGGCCGGGGATTGCGGCGGCGGACACATGATGGCGGCGGCGGGGGTGCCGCTGGTGTCGCTGTTCGGGCCGACCGACCCGGAAAAATTCGCACCCTGGGCCGCGCACCTGACCATCCTGCGCGCGCAGGATTTCGGCGGCATGGACATGGCGGCGATTCCGGTGCCGGCGGTGCTGGCGTCGCTCGCCGAAGCGATCCTATCATCGGCGACTGACCAGGGGGTCTGCCGATGAGCCGCACTCTGCCTGCCATGCCGCGCCGCGTCCTGCTCGGCGCCGGCCTCGCCTTCGCCGCCACCAGCGCCCGCGCCGCCGAACCGTTCCGCATCGGCGTGCTGGCCGACATGTCCGGCGCCTATGCCGACGTGGGCGGCCTCGGCTCGGTCGAGGCGGCACGCATGGCGGTCGAGGATTTCGGCGGCAGCGTGCTCGGCCGCAAGATCGAGGTCGTGTCCGCCGACCATCTGAACAAGACCGACGTGGGTGTGGCGATCGCGCGCGAATGGCTCGGGCCGGGCCATGTCAACCTGATCCTCGACATGGGCAATTCGGCGATCGCGCTCGCCCTGCAGGGACTGGTGCGCGACGCCGACCGGGTGGCGATCCCGATCTCCGCCGTCACCTCCGACCTGACCGGCAAGGCGTGCTCGCCGAACAGCATCCATTGGGCGCAGGACAACTGGTCGAACGGCGTCGCGCTGATGCGGGCGCTGCGCAAGGCCGGCAAGCAGACTTTCTACTTCGTCACCGTCGATTACTCGTTCGGCCTGTCGCTGGAAGCGGATGCGCGGGCCGAGATTGTGCGCAGCGGCGGCAAGGTGCTGGGCGCGGTGCGGCACCCGCTCAACACCACGGATTTCTCCTCCTACCTGCTGCAGGCGCAGGCGTCGGGCGCGGACGTGGTGGTGTTCGCCTCCGCCGGCACCGACACGGTGACGGCGATCGAGCAGGCGCACGAATTCGGGCTGACGCCGAAGCAGGTGCTGACCGCGCCATCCTTCTACCTCGCCACCGCACACGCGATCGGGCTGGAAAAGGCGCAGGGCCTGCTGGTCATGCAGTCCTGGTACTGGGACAGCAGCGCCGAAACGCGCGCCTGGGCACAGCGCTTCTTCGCCCGCCGCAAGCGCATGCCGAACGACGTGCATGCCGCCGGCTATTCGGCGGTCGGGCACTATCTGCGCGCGGTCGCCAGGACCGGGACCGAAGCAGGCCGCACCGTGATCGCCGCCATGCGGGCCGCGCCGGTCGATGACGTGTTCACCCATGACGGGCACATCCGCGAGGACAACAAGATGGTGTTCACCCGCGACCTGATGCGGGTGAAGACGCCGGCCGAGTCGCACGGCGAATGGGACCTGCTGGACCTGGTCACCACCATCCCGCCCGATCAGGCGTTCCGTCCGGTCAGCGAAGGCGGCTGCCCGCTGGTCAAAGCCTAGAACGCGTTACGGCACCGGCCTATGGTTGCAGCCCCCGGAACGGGGTGACTCATGCCCGAAACAGCCGCTCTCGGCCCGGAGCGGACTCCTGCTTGCCTCCGCGAACCCCGCCGGGCATCGTCGGGACATGAGGATCTGCTTCATCGGCGACAGCTTCGTCAACGGAACGGGCGATGACGACTGCCTGGGCTGGGCTGGTCGCCTGTGCTCGCAGGCGCGACGGCGCGGCCGGGATATCACGCTCTACAACCTGGGCGTCCGCCGCGACACGTCGGCGGATATCGCGGCGCGCTGGGAACAGGAGGCGAGAGCGCGGCTCCCGCCCGAGCACGATGGACGGCTCGTCTTCTCCTTCGGCATCAATGACTGCGTCCATGATGTCGCTGGACGGCCGCGGGTGGCCGAGGATCAGGCGGTCGTTCATGCGCGCTCGATCCTGACCCGCGCGCTGGCATGGCGGCCGACCCTGATGATTGGTCCGCCTTCCACCGCGGACGCGGAGCTGGATCTGCGGGTAAGGCGGCTATCGGATCGGATCGGGCTGCTGTGCCACGACCTCCGCGTGCCGTTCCTGTCGTCCTGGGATCACGTGGCGAACAGTGACGCCTGGCGTCAGGAAGCCCTGCGCGGAGACGGGGTTCATCCGAACCGAGAGGGCTACGCGCTTCTGTTCAGCCTGGTGTCCTCGTGGCCGGCATGGCGCGACTGGGTCGAGGAATAGACGGGTCCGCCCGCGGTTCTCGGTGCCAGCCGCCGGGTCGGTGCCGCCTCGCCCGCTGTCGCCGCCTCAGCTCCGTCGCCGGTGCGAGCGGGGCACGCCCTTGCGCGAGCCGAGCGTCAACGCGCCGCCGGCGAACACGAGGCCAAGGCCGATCGGCAGCAGCCAGCACGGCCGCAGCAACAGCGGCATCAGCAGGTTGCTCCATAGCCAGCCCATGCCGTGCGCCACCACGAACTGGTGCGACTCGTACAGCATCCGCGCGTCGAACATGGCGACCAGTTGCGCCAGCGTCAGCGGCGGCGGCAGCAGGGTGGCGAGCGCAAACGCCACCACCAGGCAGATCGCCGCCAACACCGCAAGCACGCGCGAGGCTGTCACGCGAACAGACGCTCCTTCGTCTTGTCGGCATACATCGCCGCCACGAACTCCCCGTAGCCGTTCCAGATCTGCGTCGGCACCACCTGGCTGGTGCCGATCAGCCGTTCCTCGGCCTGGCTCCAGCGCGGATGCGGCACTGCCGGGTTTACGTTGGCCCAGAACCCGTATTCGCTGTCCTGCATAGACTCCCAGAAGGTTTTCGGCCGCTCGGTCGTGAACTCCACCCGGACCACCGACTTCGCCGACTTGAAGCCGTATTTCCAGGGTACGGTCAGGCGGATCGGCGCGCCGTCCTGCGGCGGCAGCGTCTTGCCATAGAGGCCGACCGAGAGGAAAGCCAGTTCGTTGATCGCCTCCTGCATGGTCAGCCCCTCGGTGTAGGGCCAGGGATACCACGGCTTGTGCAGCCCTGGCATCTGCTTCGGATCGGCCAACGTGGTGAACTTCACATAGGTGGCGCTGCCCAGCGGTTCCGCCAGCCTGATCAGGTCGGCCAGCGGGAAGCCGATCCACGGCACCGTCATCGCCCAGGCCTCGACGCAACGGTGGCGATAGACCCGCTCCTCCAGCGCGACCTGCCTGAGCAGGTCGTCCAGCCCGATCGTGCGCGGCGTCCTGACCAAACCCGCCAGTTCCACCGCCCACGGTTCCACCCGCAGCGCCTGCGCGGCGTCGGCGACCGACTTGCTCTCTCCGAATTCATAAAAATTGTTATAGTCTTCGACCTCTGCCGCCGGCGTCAGCGGCCGTCCGCCGCGATAGCGCAGGTTGCGCGAAGCGGTCAGCGGTCGTAACGGGACCGCTGGCTGCGCGGGCGCGCTGTCGAACAGGCTCCAGGCCCCGGCGGGCCGCGCCGTGCCCGCCGTCACCGCGCCGGCCGCACCGCCCAGCAGCGCGCGCCGGCGCAACGCGGCCGCCTCCGGCGTCACCCGGCCCTCGGGGATTTCCCAGCCTCGCCGCCGGTGGATGAACACGGCCCGACCTCCTGCTGCTGTCTCCGGAAGTATGTCCCGGCAGGCCCGGCGGATGTTACTGTGCGCGCGCCGCCACGCAGCGGCAATGCCGGCGGATTTGACCCCGCCGCGCCGGCCGCGCAGGATGGCGGCATGATCCTGCTCATCGATAACTACGACAGCTTCACCTTCAACCTGGTCCACTTCCTGGGCGACCTGGGCGCCCGCTGCGCCGTGCATCGTAACGACCGCCTGAGCGTCGCCGAGGCACTCGCATTGCGGCCCGAGGCGATCGTGCTCTCCCCCGGCCCCTGCACCCCGAACGAGGCCGGCATCTGCCTCGACCTGATCGCCGCCGCCGCGACGCAGCGGTTGCCGCTGCTCGGCGTCTGCCTCGGCCACCAGGCGATCGGCCAGGCGTTCGGCGGCGAGGTGGTGCGCGCGCCGGAGCCGATGCACGGCAAGGTCAGCGCCGTGCTGCATGACAGCAGCGACGTGTTCGCCGGCCTGCCCAGTCCGTTCCATGCGACCCGCTACCACAGTCTGATCGTGCAGCGCGACACGCTGCCCGCCGAATTGATCGAGACGGCGCGCACCGAGGACGGCATCGTCATGGGTGTCCGACACCGCCGGCTGCCGATCTACGGCGTGCAGTTCCACCCCGAGAGCATCGCCAGCGAGCACGGTCACGCGCTGCTGCGCAATTTCCTCGACCTCGCCCGCGGCGCCGGCGTGCCGCTCGCCCCGGCGCGGGCCGCCTGACGGAGCACATCGCTTGGCCACCAATCTCAAGCCGGTGCTGGGCCGCCTTGCCACTGGCGAAACGCTGTCCGCCGCCGACGCGGAGGATGCGTTCGGCATCATCATGTCGGGCGAGGCAACGCCGGCGCAGATCGCCGGGCTGCTGATGGCGATGCGCGTGCGCGGCGAGACGGTCGCGGAACTGACCGGCGCGGTGCGGGCGATGCGCGCGCGCATGCTCGCCATCGAGGCGCCGGACGGCGCCATCGACGTGTGCGGCACCGGCGGCGACAACGCCGGCACGCTGAACGTCTCCACCGCCGTGACCTTCGTGCTGGCCGGCCTCGGCGTGCCGGTCGCCAAGCACGGCAACCGCGCGCTGTCGTCGCGCACCGGCGGCGCCGACGTGCTGACGGCACTCGGCGTCAACGTCGATGTGCCGACCGAGCGGCTGGCCGAGGTGCTGCGCGCCGCCAACTGCGCCTTCCTGTTCGCGCCGCGCCACCACGCGGCGCTGCGCCACGCCGCCGGCCCGCGCGTCGAGCTGGGCACCCGCACCATCTTCAACCTGCTCGGCCCGCTCGCCAATCCGGCGCGCGTGCGGCGCCAGCTCACCGGCGTGTTCGATCCGCGCTGGGCACGGCCGATGGCCGAGACGCTGGGTGCGCTCGGCACCGAACGCTGTTGGCTCGTGCATGGCGAGGGCCTGGACGAATTGACCGTCGCCGGCGAGAATCAGGTGGTCGAATACCGCGACGGCACGGTCCGCGTGTTCACCGTCACCCCCGAGGATGCCGGCCTGCCGCGCGCCCCGGTCGCCGCCATCCGCGGCGGCGAGTCGGCGGTGAACGCGGCGGCGCTCGGGGCGTTGCTGCGAGGGGCCGCAGGGCCGTACCGCGACACCGTGCTGTTCAATGCCGCCGCGGCGCTGATGGTGGCCGACCGCGTCGCGGATTTGCGGGCAGGGGTCGCCCTTGCCGCCAGCTCGATCGACGGCGGCGCCGCCCTCGCCGCACTGGAGACCCTGCGCAGGGAAACCGCATGACGACTGCCTCGACCGCGACCGTTCCGCTCAACCCGCCCGACGACACGCTGCAGCGCATCTGTGCCGACACGCTGGCCGAGGTGAGCCGCCGCCGCGCCGCGACGCCGCTGGAGACGATGCGCGCCCGTGCCGAAGCCGCCGACCCGCCGCGCGGCTTCGGCCGGCGCCTGATGGAGACCGCTGCCGCCGGCCGCTTCGCGCTGAT
>JAJZVE010000165.1 GCA_021845835.1 Pseudomonadota bacterium
CCGCGCGGTGCCGGCATCCAGCTTGCAGGTCGGTCAGGTGGTGCTGGTGCGGCCGGGCGATCGGGTGCCGACCGATGGCACCGTGCTGGAGGGACGCACCGAGACCGATGAGAGCCCGGTCACCGGCGAGTCCGTCCCGGTGTCGAAAGCCGAAGGCGATGCCCTGGTCGCGGGCAGCATCAACGGCGGTGGCGTCGTGCAGATGCGGGTGACGCGGACGGTCGCGGACAACACCGTTTCCCGCATGCTGCACCTGGTGGAGGAGGCACAGGCGAACCGTGCTCCCACCGCGCGGTTCATCGAACGGTTCAGCGCGATCTACACCCCAGCCGTGGTCGTCGCGGTGGCGCTGACCATGCTGCTGCCGCCGCTGCTGGCCGGCGCGGCGTGGGAGACCTGGATCTATCGCGGCCTGGCCCTGCTGCTGATCGGCTGCCCCTGTGCGCTGGTGCTGTCCACCCCGGCGGCCATCGCCTCCGGCATCGCGGCCGGTGCGCGGCGCGGGTTGCTCATCAAGGGCGGCGCGGCGCTGGAGACGATCGGCCGCATCCGGGTCGTTGCCTTCGACAAGACGGGCACGCTGACACGCGGCGAGCCACACGTGACGGATGTGATCGCCTGCTCGAGCATCGAGCGCAGCGTGCTCGGTCTGGCCGCCTCGGTCGAGAAAGGGTCGAGCCATCCGATCGGCCGCGCGATCCTGGCGCGCGCGGAGGCCGATGGCATCCCGCTTCGCCCCGTGGCCGCCGCCCGCGCGATCCCCGGACAGGCGGTCACCGGGACGATCGCCGGCAAGCTTGTCGTGGTCGGTGCCCCCCGCCATCTCGCGCCGGCGGGCGCGCTGCCGGCTGACACCCGCGAAAGGATCGCGGCGCTGGAGGAGGCGGGCAAGACGGTGGTCCTGGTGATGGCGGGCACCGACGTTGCCGGCGTGATCGCCGTGCAGGATGCGCCGCGCGCCGATGCGGCCTCCGGCGTCCAAGCGCTGCGGGCGCTCGGCATCCGGCCGGTGATGCTGACCGGGGACACGCGCCGCAGCGCGGCTTGGATGGCCCGTGCCCTCGGCATCGAGCTGCAGAGCGAGCTGCTGCCCGCCGACAAGCTGCGCGCGATCGCCGCGTTGCAGCGGCATGGACCGGTCGCCATGGTCGGCGACGGCATCAACGACGCGCCCGCCCTGGCCGCGGCCTCGGTCGGCATCGCCATGGGCAGCGGCACGGATGTCGCGCTCGAGACGGCGGACGCCGCGCTGCTCGGCAGCAAGGTCGGCGGCGTGGCGTCGCTGGTCCGCCTGTCGCGGGCGACGATGACGAATATCCGGCAGAACGTCGTCATCGCGCTCGGGCTGAAGGCGGTGTTCCTGATCACCACCCTGGGCGGCCTCACCGGCCTGTGGCCCGCCATCCTGGCCGATACGGGAGCGACCGTGCTGGTCACGCTCAATGCGTTGCGGCTGCTGCGCCACCGCGGCGCCTGACAGCGTGTCCCGCGCCCTGTAAGCACATGGGGATGGACCGCACCGCCCTGACCGGGCCTGGCGCGTCGATGGCAATGGCCTCGGCGGCACTGTTCGGCGCCAGTACGCCGTTCGCCAAGCTGCTGCTGGGCGCGGTGGATCCGTGGTTGCTGGCCGGCCTGCTCTATCTCGGCTCCGGCATTGGTCTCGCTCTTGTGCGACTTGCCCGCCGGCCGCTCGGCATCGGCGCGACCGAGGCCCCGCTGCGGCGGGCCGACGCGCCCTGGCTACTGCTCGTGGTGCTGGCAGGCGGCGTCGCCGGGCCGGTGCTGCTGATGTTCGGCCTGGCCCGCACATCAGCCGCCGATGCGGCGCTGCTGCTCAACCTGGAGGGCCTCGCCACCATGGCGATCGCCTGGGTGGTGTTCCGCGAGAACGTCGATCGCCGCATCCTGCTCGGCGCGCTCGCCATCCTGGCCGGGGCGGCGCTGCTGTCCTGGCAGGGCGGTCCCGCGGGTGTCGGCTGGGGTGCGCTGCTGATCGCCGGCGCCTGCCTCGCCTGGGGTATCGACAACAACCTGACGCGCAAGCTCAGTGGCGCCGATCCGGTGCAGATCGCGATGCTGAAGGGGTTGGCAGCCGGCACGGTCAATCTCGGCCTGGCGCTGGCGCGCGGGGCCGTGCTGCCGGCTCCCGACGCGCTGCTGGGCGCCGGGCTGATCGGCTTCCTGGGCTATGGCGTCAGTCTGACCTTGTTCGTGCTGGCCTTGCGCCACCTCGGGACGGCGCGCACGGGGGCGTATTTCTCGACCGCCCCCTTCATCGGTGGCGCCGTCGCCGTGGCGTTGTTCGGCCAGCCGGTCACTCTCCGCCTGCTGGGCGCGGCGCTGCTGATGGCGATCGGCATCACCCTGCATCTGATCGAGCGGCACGAGCATGAGCACGTGCACGAGGAGATGGTCCACGAGCATGCGCATGTGCATGACGAGCACCACCAGCACATGCACGGACCGAGCGATCCGCCCGGGGAACCGCACGTGCATGCCCATCGCCATACCCGGCTGGCGCACACGCATCCGCATTATCCCGACCTGCATCACCGGCACGGACATACGGGCTGACACTGCGCCCGCGATCATGTCATCCGGGCGCCAGCGCCATCAGGCCTGACCGGTCACGCTGACCGCTCGGTCGCCGCTCGCCTCGGCATCCTCGCCGGCAAAGCGTGCGAACCGTGTCGCCAGCATGGGAAGAACGAGCAGGGTGAGCACGGTGGAGCTGCACAGCCCGCCCAGGATCACGATCGCCATCGGCCCTTCGATCTCCTGCCCCGGCAGGCTCGCGCCGATCGCCAGCGGCAGCAGCCCGAGCGCCGTCACCGACGCGGTCATCAGGATCGGCGTCAGCCGGTTCATCGCGCCCAGCCGGGCGGTTTCCCGCGACCACGGCAATCCTTCCTCGATGACCAGCGTCCGGTAATGCGACAGCAGCATCAGCGCATTGCGCAAGGTGATGCCGAACACCGTCACGAACCCGATGGCGGCACCCAGCGAGACAGGCAGGCCGGCGATCCAGATCGCGGCCACGCCGCCGACCAGCGCGAACGGAATATTCGCCGCCAGCAGCAGCACCGTCCGCCCATCGCGCAGCGCGATCACCAGCAGTCCCAGAATGGCGGCGAGCGCAAGGCCGGCGTGCAACAGGAGGTCGAGCCTGGCCTTGCCCGAGGCCGCCGCGGTGCCGCCGATCCGGATGTAATCGCCCGGCGCGAGCGGCACGTTTGCCAGCGCGTGTGCGGCCCGGGCGATGAACCGGCTCGCTCCCCCGCTGACATTGACGGTCACAAGCTGCACGCGCCGGGCCCCGCGATGCAGGATCAGGGACTGGCCGGAGCGCTCGCGAATTTTCGCCAGCGCGCTGAGCTGGACCACCGTGCCGGCGGCGTTGGCGATCGGGATCGATCCAACCGCCAGCGGGTCCGCGCGCAGCGCCGGCGGCAGCACCACGACGATCGGGACGGAGCGGACCGCGCTGTAGACCCGTCCCACCGTGCGACCGGCGTAGCTGGTCTGGATCGCGCGCAGCACCTCCGCGGCGGTGAAGCCGAAGCGGGCAAGCGCGGCATGGTCCAGCCGGATGGACAGTTCCGGCGTGCCGGGCGGGGCCTGGATGCGCACGCCGGCGGCGCCGGGCACCTTCCGCAGCACTGCCGCGACCCGTCTGGCGTCGGCATTCAGGGCCGCCAGGCGCTGGCCGTAGATCGTGACGATCACGGGTGCGGTGACACCGGACAAGGTTTCGTGAATCCGCTCCGTCAGGAACGTGTTGGCCCACCAGCGCACGCCTGGCGCGCCTTTGACGGCGGCGAGGATGCGTCGTTCGGTCCCGCGGCTGTCGAGGCTGCCGGCGGGGGTCAGGCCGACATCGATCTCCGCCTTGTTGGTCAGGGCGTTGCCGTTCGACAAATGGGCCCGGCCGATATGGGCGACCACATGGGCGACCTGCGGCATATGCTCCATGGTTCGGATCGCGCGCCGCGCGACCCCCAGCATGGTGTGGATCGACGTTCCGGGCGCGGTCTGGAAATGGACGATCAGGTCGTTCTCGTGGAACTGCGGCAGGAACTGGGTCCGGAGCGCGGGGATGCTGGCGAAGCCGCCGACCAGCAGCAGCACGACCAGCACCAGCACGGCCCGGGCATGGCGGTTGACCGTCTCCAGGACCCGACCATAGCCGCGCTTGGCATAGGCCACGACCGGCGGATCAGCGGGATCGAGCCGCGCGTGCCCGAGCAGCACCATGGCCAGCGCGGGCGTGACCGTGAGCGCGACCAGCAGCGATGCCAGAATCGCCAGGATATAGGCCACCGCCAGTGGGCTGAACAGGCGCCCGGCGACCCCGGCCAGGCGCAGCACCGGCAGGAAGACGATGACGACCGAAACGGTGGCGAAGATGACGGCCTTCCGCACCTCCATGGTCGCGCGCAGGATCACGAAGCCGGTCGGTAGGGGGGAGGCCAACCCCTCGTTCTCGCGCAATCGCCGGTGGATGTTCTCGACGCCGACCACCGCGTCGTCCACCACCTCGCCGAGCGCGATGGCAAGCCCGCCCAGCGACAAGGTGTTCAGGCTGAAGCCGAACGCACCCAGGATCAGCGCGGCCGCCAGCAGCGACAACGGGATGGCGGCGAAGGAAATCACCGCAGTCCGCCAGTTGCGCAGGGCAAGGTAGAGCACCAGCAGGATCAGGCCGGCTCCGATCGCCAACGAGTTGCGAACGTCGTGCAGCGCCGTGATGATGAACGACGCTGGCCGCACCGCATTGGCGGTCACGAGCACCCCGTCGCGCTTCATCGCCGGCGCCAGCAGCGCGAGCGCATGGTCCAGTCCGCTGGTCACCTGCAACGTATTGGCGCCGTACTGCAGGCCGATCACCAGCACGAGCCCAGGCTTGTCGCCGACCAGCGCCCCCCCGATGCGCGGCGGCGGCGCCGCCACGATATGCGCCACGTCCCCCAGCGTGACGCTCTGATGGCCCCGGCGGAGGAAGAGACTGCCGACCAGGGTCGTCGGGTCGACGGCTTGGCCGTGGGTCAGCAGGAAAAGCTGCTGATTGGCCGTATCGACCACGCCGGCGCCGCGCACCGCGCTGGCCGCGCCGGCCGCGGCCACCAGCTGGTTCAATCCGGCATGCAGGCTCACCAGCTTGTCCGGGTCGAACTGCACCTGCAGCTGTTCCGGCCGCGCGCCGAAGATCACCACCTTCGAGACCCCGGGCACCGCGAGCAGGGCGGGCCGGATGGTCCAGCGGGCGATCTCCGTCAGCGCCATGAGCGAGACCTTCGGCGCGCGCAGGCCGACCGCCAGCGCGACTCCGGTGGAGGATTGCAACGGCGCCAGTATCGGCTTCGCGCCCGGCGGCAGCGAGCTGCTGAGCGACGCCAGCCGCTCGGTCACCAACTGGCGATCCAGATAGACGTCGGTGCCACCATGGAAGACGGCGTTGACGACGGAGAGGCCCTCCATCGATTGCGAGCGCAGGGCGGACAGTCCGGGAATGCCGTTGACTGCGTCTTCGATCGGCGTGGTCACCAGCGCCTCGATCTGGCGCGGCGCCAGCCCCGGCGTGTTGGTGACGACGGTGACGGTCGGCTGGCCGAATTCCGGAAACACGTCGTAGCGCGCGCCGATCACCCCGACGGTGCCGACCAGGACCAGCGCCGCGGCCGCGAACAGGACGAGCAGGCGAAACCGCAGGCAGAATGCGACAATCGCACGCATCAAGGGTCGTCCCGCTTGGGCTGCGGCTTGCCGGTCGTGCCGGCGGACAGCAGCAGCGCCGCGCCCTGAACGACGATACGCGACCCCGGGACAAGGGTTCCGGCTTCATCCTGCGGCAGGAAATACCGCTCGCCATCCTCCGGCAGGAGGTGCACCCGGACCGGGGCAAAGGCGTTCCCGGCCAGTGCGCGGTAGATGATCGACCCGCCGGCGTGCCAGACCACCGCGGACTTCGGAACCATCAGGCCGGCCCGCGCGGCGGTCGTATCCAGGCGTACGGTCAGCGGCGTGCCGATCGCCACCGAAGCCCGCGCGTCCGCAAGATAGAACAGGCTTTGCCCGGCCCAGCCGGCCGCCACACGCGGGGACCGGCCAAGCAGGCGCAGCGCGAGCCGCGTTCCGTCCGGCGCTGCCGCCGCGGCAAGCGCCGGCGGGCTCGCCAGCGCCTGGCCCATCGGCAGGCTGACCTCGACCAGCAGCAGCGACCCGCGTTCGAGACCGGGGACCGGCTTGGTATGGTTCGCGATCGCCGCGGCCAGACCTGTCCCCCAGTCGCTGCGGATTTTCGTCTGCAACGCGGCGAGACGGGCGCTGGCCGTCGCCAGCTCGGCCGTCGCAACCGCCGCCGCCGATTGCGCATCCTCCAGCGCCGATTTGGAAATGTTATGCTGCGCCCGATAGAGGTCGATCGCCCGCCGCTCGGCGCTGCCGGCCAGCCGCGCCTTGGCTTGGTCGGCGGTCACGGTACTGCGGGCGGCGGCGAGTTCGGCGCCAAGCGCGGCGATCAGTACTGGATCAACGACCTGGCCATAGGCGGTGACGTGCGGCGCAAGCTCGACCCGGGACAGCGCCGCGGTTCGGATCTCACCCGCCGACACGGTCCCTGCGCCGGTGGTCACGGTACCGGGGTCGGCCTGCGCCGCGTGCGCCGAGGCAAGGGCCAGCGCGAGAATCAGAGTAAGAGCCAGCGGCTTCATCGATTTTGATCCGCAACCAGGAATGGGTGATAGAGCGCGGTCTCGAGCGCCCCGAGTGCCCCGCGTTCGTCCGTCGACGCTGTCAGCGCGCCCTGCTCGGTCTGCACAAGCGCAAGCTCCGCGCCGATCAGTCGCAACCGGCCGATCGCCCCCGCCTGGAAGGCGTTGCGCTGGCGGACGACGGAGTTGCGCGCGGCGGCAAGCAGGCTGCGCGCCGTCCCTGCTTCCGCCTTGCTGGCGTGCCAGTCGGTCACGGCGCGATCGATCTCGCCCAGTGTGCGCTCCTGGGTGGCCATGAAGCGCGCAGCGGTAAGCCGCCGCGCCGCGCGCGCCGCCGCGATGGGACCCTGGTTCTGGTTGAAGATCGGCAGCGGCAAGGAAACGGCCAGGATGAATTTGTTGGCGCCCGCGTCGTAGTGATATCCGGGGCCAATATCTAACGCGGGGTACTGCCGCGCGATCGCAACCCGCAGGCCCGCTTCCGCCGCCTGGTAGCGGTCGAGCGCGGCGCGCAGGTCCGGCCGGGCCGTCAGCGCGGCGTGGATCAAAGGCGCAAGATCGCCGGGTTCTTGGGGGTGGTCGAGGCCGGCCGTGTCGAGATCGACACCATCGAGAGCATGCCGAGGCAGCCCGAGCGCCGCGGCCATCGCGGCCTCTGCGAGTCGTGTCTGCCGCCTGACCGAAGCGAGCCGGAGCGCCGCCTGGTTTTCCGACAGCTGGGCGAGGTTCAGAGCGGCCGCCGAGGCCGACCCGGCGGCATAGCGTTGCGCCAGCACCCGGTCATACGTGCGGGTCAGGGCAACGTCGTGACGTGAGAGGGTAAGACTGCGACGGGCCGCCCAGAGGTCCAGCAGGGCCGCCCGCACCGTGCCGCGCACCTGCCATGCCGTGATGGCGAGGGTCTCTCGGGCTGCCTCTGCCTGGGCACGTGCTTGCGCCATCAGGCCGGGTCTCACCCCGAAGGATTGGATCAGGAAAGTGACAACCGGCCCCACCGTCCACGGCGATGGGGTCAGGGTGGTCGCGTTGTAGGTGGGCGAGAGGGACAAGCTGGGGTTGGGCAGGGCGGCGGCCGTCACTTCTCCCGCTTTGGCTGCACCGAGCCCGGCGGCGGCAATCTTCATGTCGGGTCGTTCATACAAGGCCGCCAGGGTCAGGGCCCGCAGGTCCCATCGGACCGGCCCCGCGCGATGTTCCTCGATCGCGATGAAGCGCAGCAGGCGGGGATCCGACAGGCTGCGGCCGGTGAGCGCCGCCGCGTCGGCCGCCGGATGCAGCGGACGTGCGCGGTAGGTCGCGCAGCCGCTGAGCAGCGCAAGCAGCAGGACCGAGCACAGGCCACGCGCCGCGGCGTTACGCGGTGACATCGCGCGCGGCGGCTGCGTTGGGGGACGGGAACGGGCGGGTTCGAACTCGCGGGACGGCGTTCATGGGGCTGGCCGTCTACACGGGTTTTCTGACAATTCCCGCACGCTTGCATGACGATCCCGTCAGGTGGCGCGTTTCGCTGCTTCGATGGCAGCCTTGGCATCGGGGGCGCCGCCCAATGGCAGGTCAAGGATCACGCGCGTGCCCTCGCCCGGGGTGCTTTCCATCCGGATCGTGCCGCCATGCAGGCTCACGATGCTCTCGACAACGGCCAGCCCCAGGCCGACGTTGCCGGCGCCTCCGGACCGGGCAGGGTCAACGCGATAGAACCGATCGAACACCCGAGGCAGATGCTCCGGCGCGATGCCGTGGCCGGTATCCGCCACCTCGATCCGCAGCGTGTCCGCGTGCGCCGAGACGAGGATGCGGACCTCGCCGCCGGGCGGCGTATGCGCGATCGCATTCGCCAGCAGATTCCCGACCGCTTGCTGAAAAAGCGGCCGATCGAGCGCGGCCGCC
>JAJZVE010000166.1 GCA_021845835.1 Pseudomonadota bacterium
GGTTGCTAGTGAAGGTATGGGAAACGACCCGCTTGCGGAAGCGCAATTACGCCCGTCCGCGGCGGCGGCGCTTGCAGGGTCCGGGCGGCCCTGCTGCTATGGCGTGGTCATGAATGCCCCGCTGCCAGCCCTGCTGGGCACCGGCTTCCTGCTCGGCTGGTCGGTCGCCTGGCCGCCGGGGCCGATCAATGCCGAGATCGCGCGGCGCTGCCTCGCGCGCGGGTTCTGGGCCGGCTTCGGGCTGCTGCTCGGCGCCTGCAGCGGCGATGCGCTGTGGGCGCTGCTGGTGGCGCTCGGCGTCGGCACGCTGCTGACCACGCCGGCGCTGCATGCGCTGCTCGGCGCGGTCAGCATTGCCCTGCTGCTGGCGCTGGCGGCGGTGTTCCTGCGCGGCGCGTGGCGCGACCTGCGCATGCCCCTCGTCGCGGCACCGCCGCCGGCGCGCTTCGACGGCACGCGGGCGAGTTACCTGCTGGGCGTGACGATGGCGCTGACCAGCCCGTGGAACGTCGCCTTCTGGCTCGCCGCGGTCGGGCAGCCGGCGATGACGCGCTACGGCCTCGGCGCGCTGCTGGTGGTGGCGGGCAGCGTGATCGCGGGGGCGCTGGCCTGGGGGCTGCTGTGGTCCGGCGCCGTCATGCTGCTGCGCCGCCGCGCCACCGGCCGCGCCTGGAGCGTCGCCGTGAAAGTGCTGACCGGCGCGCTGATGCTGTATTTCGCGATCCGCTCGGCGGTGGTGCTGGCGGGCGGCTTCTGACCGATCAATCTTCGGCGACGTGGTCGGCGACGAAGGCGCCGCGCTCGCCCATCGGGCGCGGGCCGCCCTCGGTCGTGTCCTCGGCGGTCTGCAGTTCCAGCTCCGCGTTCAGCTCGGCGCCGAGCAGGACGACATAGGCCGTCACCCAGAACCACATCATGATGCCGGCGACCGCGCCGAGCGGCCCGTAGGTCGCGTCGTAGCTGGCGATGTGCTGCACATAGTAGGAAAACAGCACCGAGGCGACCAGCCACAGCACGGTCGCGACCAGCGAGCCGGGCGTGATCCAGTGCCATCGCGCCGCCCGCCGCGACGGGCCGAAGCGGTAGAGCAGCGAGAGCGCCAGCAGCACGAAGCCGACCAGCACGGCGAGCGAGCCGAAGCGCAGCAGCCCGCGCGCATGATCCGACAGCCCGACGAAGGCGATCACCGCCGGCAGCAGCACCAGACTCGCGAGTCCCAGAATGCCGCCCAGGATCGCCCCCAGCGTCATCAGCAGCCCGACCGCCTGGAAGCGCAGGAAGCCGCGCTGCTCCTGCTGCTCGTAGGCGAGATTGAGCGCCGACAGCAGCGACTTGGTACCGGTCGAGGCGCTCCACAGCGCCACCGCGGTGCTGACCAGCAGCGACAGGCCGAGGGTGGAACCCGGGTGCGACACCAGCGTGCGCACGCGCTCGGAGATCAGTGCGAACGCGGGCGCGGGCAGCAGGTGGCGGACGTTCTCAAGCTGCGGCTCGACCGTCTCCGGGTCGAACACCAGGCCATAGAGCGACACCACCATGCTGATCGCCGGGAACAGCGACAGCGTCGCCCAGAACGCGCAGCCGGAGGCGATCAGCGACACGTGGTCGGAACTGACCTCGCGGAACGTGCGCCGCAACACCTGCTTCCAGCCGCGCCAGGGAATGTGCGCGGGCTGGCGCGCGGTGCGGCCGAGCGCGGCCGCCCCCGTCCCGGCCGCGGGGCGGGCGTCGCGGCGGCGGCTGACGGTTCGGATCGGGCGGCTGGCATCGGACATGGCACGGGCTGCGCGCGGAACGCACCGGGTGCGCCCCGGTTGCCCCGGTGCAACCCAGCGGCCCGGCTGAAAAATACCGCTTGCGCCCGGGGGGTGGGGGTCCTATGTGCCGGTCCACGCAGCAACGCACGTGCCTCTGGCCCCTCGGGTTACGCAACGACGTCAAGCGTTCTGGCAATCCGGGTTCCGGCACGCTCGCCGGGACAGTTCGTCTGGTCGCTGGTTCGTTCGACCGTTTCGCAACTGCGCCCGTCGCCTCGTTCAGGCGGGCGTCTCAACTGGGGGAGAGCGCGAGCGATGACTCCGAAAATCGCCCGTTTCCTGACCGAGCAGCAGCCGGCAACGCCGTGCCTGGTGCTGGATGTCGATCGCGTCGCGGAAAATTATCGTGCGCTGCGGGCAGCTTTGCCGCTGGCCGGCATCTACTATGCCGTGAAGGCCAATCCGGCGCCGCAGGTGCTGGAGCGTCTGGTCGCTCTCGGCAGCCGCTTCGATGCCGCCAGCGCCGAGGAGATCGACATCTGCCTCGCCGTCGGTGCGCAGGCGGAGGCGATCAGCTTCGGCAACACGATCAAGAAGGCGAAGGCGATCGCGCGCGCGCATGCCGCCGGCGTGTCGCTGTTCGCCTTCGATTCGGCCGAGGAACTGGCGAAACTGGCGCAGCACGCGCCGGGCAGCCGCGTTTATTGCCGCATCATGGTGGAGAACGCCGGCGCCGACTGGCCGCTGTCGCGCAAGTTCGGCACCGACGTGGCCACCGCGCGCGAGCTGATGCTGCGCGCCGGCGAACTCGGCCTCGACCCGTACGGCCTGTCATTCCACGTCGGCAGCCAGCAGACCGAGACCGCGAGCTACGAGCTGGCGATCGGCAAGGTGGCCATGCTGTTCACGGATCTGCGCGAATCGGGCGTCAACCTGCGCCTGCTCAATCTCGGCGGCGGCTTCCCGGTGCGCTACCGCGACGAGGTGCCGGAGATCGACGCTTTCGGCAACGCCATCATGGGCGCGCTGACCCGCGCCTTCGGCAACAACCTGCCGCAGATCGTCATCGAGCCGGGGCGCTGCATCGTCGGGGATGCCGGCGTGGTGAGCGCGGAGGTGGTGCTGGTCAGCCGGCGCACCAAGGGCGATCCGGTACGCTGGGTGTATCTCGACATCGGCCGCTTCGGCGGGCTTGCGGAGACCGAGGGCGAGTCGATCCGCTACCGCATCGCCACCCCGCACGATGGCGGCGAAACCGGGCCGGTCGCGGTCGCCGGGCCGACCTGCGACGGCGCCGACGTGCTGTATGAACGCAGCAACTACCGGCTGCCGATGGCGCTCACCAGCGGCGACCGGGTGGAGCTGCTCGCCACCGGCGCCTATGTGACGACCTACGCCAGCCAGTGCTTCAACGGCTTCGCACCGCTGGCCGAGCATTACATCTGATGGCGCCGGTTTCATCCGAGCCGCCCGCGCGCCGGCAGCGCGCGGGCGGCGGGCATGACGCCGGCGCGCCGCCTCAGCGTTGCGGCGCGACGATCGCGAACATGGCACCCTGCGGGTCGGAACACTGGGCGATCCAGCTGCCGCCCGGAACCTGGTGCGGGCCATTGAGGACCCGGCCGCCGCCCCGGGTGACGCGCGACATGGCGGCGTCCAGGGCATCGACATTGAAATAGTAGAGCCAGAACGGCCCCGGCGTCTCCGGCGTTCGGGTCATCATGCCGCCGACCGCCGGACCTCCGGTCGCGAAGGTCTGATAGATGCCCATCGCGCCCATATCGACTGCCTCGGCCCTGGTCCAGCCGAACAGGCCCGCATAGAAGGTGAAGGCGCTTTCGCGGTCGCCCGCATGCAGCTCATGCCAGCCGACCGTGCCGGGCGTGCCGGGTGCGAGCGGCGTCTCCGGCGGTTCGCCGTTGGGATGGAACAGCATGAACGTCGCCCCGTGCGGATCGGCGGCCACAGCGAACCGGCCAACGCCCGGAATATCATGCGGCGCACGGTGGATCGCGCCGCCCGTCGCCGTCACACGCGCCGCGGCGGCATCGACATCCGCGACCGCGATATAGCCGGTCCAGCACGGCCGCGCGCCCGCAGCGCGCGCGGCATCGGGAATCGGCATCAGCCCGCCGACCATCGTCGGTCCGACGGAAAACAGCATGTAGCCGCCGTCAGGCATGCCGGAATCCTTCGCCTGCCACCCGAGCACGCCGCAATAGAAATTGGCGGCGGCCTGCGTGTCGCTGGTCATTACGTCGTACCAGACGAACTTGCCTGTCCTCGCAGACGCTGTCCTCGCAGACATGGGCGTTCACTCCGCTGCTTGGGGTTGACGGAACAGCATCTCCAGATAGCGCCTGAGATGCCCAAGGCATTCCGCGGCGATCTGAGGGCCGTCCTGCGCCTTGACCAGCACGAAGGCGCCACGGCGCCAGGCGAAGCGGCGTGGGCGCCGCTTCCCGATCACGTTTCGATGACCCGGATCGGACGCCCGTCCAGGAACGCGAGCGCGTTCTCGATGCTCTGGCGATAGAAGTCCGCCATCACCTCGCGCACCACGTAGCCGACATGCGGCGTCAGCACGCAGTTGGGCGCGCTGCGCAGCGGATGCCCGGCCGGCAGCGGCTCGCGATCGAACACGTCCAGCCCGGCCAGCAGGCGGCCCGATTGCAGCGCCGCGACCAGCGCCGCCTCGTCCACCAGCGGGCCGCGCGAGGTGTTCACCAGCACCGCGCCCGGCTGCATCCGCGCCAGCTCCGCCGCGCCGATGATGCCGCGCGTGCGCTCGGACAGCACCAGATGCAGGCTGACCACGTCCGCGCGGGCGAGCAGGTCGTGCTTCGCCACCAGCGTCGCACCGGCCGCCGTCGCGCGCTCGGCGGTGAGGTTCTGGCTCCAGGCGAGTACGCCCATGCCGAGCGCATGGCCCACGCGCGCCATCATGCCGCCGATGCGGCCGAGGCCGATCAGGCCCAGCGTGCGGCCGGCCAGCGCGAATCCCTGCGGCACGTCCTGCTGGAAGCGGCCGGCGCGGATGTCCGCGTCGCCCTGCGGGATGCGGCGGATCGCGGCGATCATCAGCCCGAGCGCGAGTTCGGCGGTTGCGGCGAGACTCGTCAGCGGCGGCGGCGAGCCGGCGGCGCTGGCAGTGTTGCACACCACGACGCCGCGCGCGCGCAATGCCGCCGTGTCGATCGCGGCGGCCCGCGCCCCGGTGATGCCCAGCATGCGCAGCCGCGGCAGCCGCGCGACCAGGGCCGCAGGAAACGCGGACCGTTCGCGCATGGTCAGGATGATGTCGAAATCGGCGAGCCGCGCGGCGGCGTCCTCGACGCCGGCGAAAGCGTCGCGGAAGAACACCACCTCGCCCCGCGCGGCCAGCGGCGACCAGTCGGCCAGCGTGGGCGCCTCGTTCTGCCAGTCGTCCAGAACCGCAATCCGGGTCATCGCGCATCTCCTGACGGGTCATCCACGGATGTCATGGATGCCAGCCTGCCCGGCCGCACGCTAGCCCGCCTTTGCCAGCCGGCGCTCGAAGCTGCGGCCATAGGCCGACATGGCGAAGCAGCAGACGAAGAACACGGCGGCCGAGAACACGTAGCCTTCGGTCGCGAAGCCGAGCCAGGCGGGATCCTTCAGCGCCTGGTTGACCGCGCCCAGCAGGTCGGCCAGCCCGATCACCGTCACCAGCGTGGTGTCCTTGAACAGATCGACCACTGTGTTGACGATCGCCGGCACCACCATGCGCAGCGCCTGCGGCAGCACCACGAACGTTTGCACCTGCGCCCAGTGCAGCCCGAGCGACGCGGCGGCTTCCTCCTGCCCGCCGGGCACGCCCTGCAGGCCGCCGCGCACCACTTCGGCCATGTAGGCGGCGTTGAACAGCACCAGCGCCGCCATCGCGCGCACCAGCCGATCGACGCTGACGCCGTTCGGCAGGAACAGCGGCACCATCACCGCCGACATGAACAGCACCGTCAGCAGCGGCACGCCGCGCCACAGTTCGATGAACGCGACCGAGAGCGCGCGCACCACCAGCAGCCGCGACCGCCGCCCCAGTGCCAGCACGATGCCGAACGGCAGCGATCCCGCGACCGTGACGAACGAGATCACCACGTCCAGCATCAGCCCGCCCCACTGCGTGGTATCGACGAACGGCAGGCCCGCCACGCCGCCCGTGAGCAGCAGACCGGCCAGCAGCGGAAACAGCAGCAGCAGCGCCAGCACATAGAGGAAGCGGTGCCGCACCTGCTCGCGCATCACCGGCGCGCTGAACAGGACCAGCAGCAGCAGCGCCAGATCGACGCGCCAGCGCTGCGCAGCGGGATAATGCCCGTAGAAGAAGGTGGGCAGCCGCATGCGGATGAAGGTCCAGCACGCGCCGTCCGGCCCGCAGGCGGCGCGCGACACGCCGGAGACGCTCGCGTGCAGCACGCCCCAGCGCAGCAGCGGCGGCACCACGAGCGCAAAGAACGCCAGCACCAGCAGCGTCAGCAGCGTGTTCAGCCTGGTGCTGAACAGGTTGCGGCGCAGCCAGGCCATCGCGTCGCGCGGCCGCGCCGGTGTCGGCGTCGTTGCCGCCGCGCGCGCATCGGGCGCTGCGCCGTCGCCGCGAGCGTGTACCACGCCCGGGACTTTGACCGCTGCCCTCACCGCTCCACCAGCGCGACGTGGCCGTTGTACCAGTTCATGAAGGCCGAGGTCAGCAGGCTGATGGCGAGGAAGATCGCCATCAGGATCGCGATCGTCTCCAGCTCCCGCCCCGACTGGTTCAGCACCGTGCCGGCGAAGATCTGAAACAGCTCGGGATAGGCGACGGCGGCGCCGAGCGAGCTGCTCTTGATGATGTTGAGATACTGGCTGGTCAGCGGCGGCACCATCACGCGCAGCGCCTGCGGCAGCACCACGCGCGCCAGCACCTGCCGCGGATGCAGGCCGAGACTCAGCGCCGCCTCGCGCTGGCCGGCTGGCACGGAGAGGATGGCGGCGCGGACGATCTCGGCGATGAAGGCGGCGCCGTAGATCGCCAGCCCCGCCCACAGCGCCACCAGTTCCGGCGGCACCTGCTCGCCGCCGGTGATGTTGAAGCCGTGCAGTGCCGGCCGCTGCACGCCGCCGATCGCCGCCACACACAGGGCAACCCCCGCCAGCCCCGCCAGCAGCGCCCGGCGACCCCATCCTCGCGCCGCGAACGGCGCTGCGACGAGGAGAAGTACGCCGAGCGTCAGCAGCGCCGCGCCGTGCGGCGCCAGTTGCAGGCTGGGCAGATAGAGGCCGCGGATATTGAGCAGCATGCCACCGAACAGCGCGATGCTGCGGCGCGGCGGCGGCAGCGTCTGCAGCACCGCGACGTACCAGAAGATGATCTGCACCAACTGCGGCGTGTTGCGCACCATTTCGATGAAGGCGAGCGCGATGTTGCGCACCAGCCAGTTGGCCGAAAGCCGCATCACCCCGACCAGCAGGCCGAGCAGCGTGGCGGCCACGATCGACAGGGCCGAGACCAGCAGCGTGTTGAGCGTGCAGACCAGCAGCGCGCGCGCGTAGCTGTTGTCGTCGCTCCACGGGATCAGGTGGAACGGGATGTCGAAATTGGCCCGGTCGGCAAGGAAGCGGAAGCCGAATCCCATGTTGCGCAGCGCAAGGTTCGCCGCCGCCTGGGCGCCCAGGAACCAGGCGACCGCCCCCGTCGCCAGCACCAGCCGCCACTGTGCTGCACGGGCGCGCGGGGACGGTCGCCAGACCACGATACCGACGCTAGCTGCGGCGCATCAGTGCCAGGTCGGCAGCGTCTGCAGGCCGCCCTTGTCGTACAGGTTGTTCATGCCGCGCGGCAGCCCCAACCCCTGCGCGCCGAACGTCGCCTCATAGACTTCGCCGTAGTTGCCCACGTCCTTGACGATGCGGCCGGACCAGCCGTTGTCCACACCCAGCAGCCTGCCGAAATCGCCCTCGACGCCGAAGTAGCGGCGCACGTCCGGATCCTTCGGATCCGTGGCCATCTGCGCGGCATTGGCGCGGGTGATGCCAAGCACCTCCGCCTCCAGCATCGCGTAGTGGACCCATTTCACCAGCCGCGTCCACGCCTCGTCGCCCTGGCGCGTCAGCGAACCCAGCGGCTCCAGCCCGCCGATCGTCTCCGGCAGGAACATCCAGTCGCCCGGCGTCTTCATGGTCGAACGCGCCGCGGCGACCGAGCCGCCGTCATCGGTGTAGCCGTCGCAGCGGCCCGATTCGGCGGCGGCGAAGGCTTCCTCCGGCCGCTCGAACAGCAGCGTGTTGATCTTGATGTTGTGCGCGCGGTTGTAGTCGGCGATGTTGGTCTCCAGCGTGGTGCCGGTGAGCAGGCAGACGGTGGCGCCGTTCAGCTCCGCCAGGTGCTTCACGCCCAGGCTCTTGCGCACCATGAAGGTCTGGCCGGTGAAGAAGTTGACCGCCGGCTCATCCAGGCCGAGCTGCGTGTTGCGGATGAAGCTGTGCTCGGAATCGCGGATCAGCACGTCGATCTCGCCCGACTTGAGCACCGAGAAGCGCACCTTCGACGTGGTGCCGATGAACTTCACCTTGTTGGGCGAGCCGAGCACGGCATCGGCGATGGCGCGGCAATAGGCAACGTCCAGCCCCTGCCACTCGCCGGCGGCGTTCTGATAGGCATAGCCCGGAATGCCGGTGTCGATGCCGCAGATCAGCTCGCCGCGCTTCTTGACCGCATCGAGGGTCGGGCTTTTCACCTCCGATTGTGCCCAGCCGGCCGGCGCAAGGCCCAGCAGCCCCGCCAGCAGCGCGCCGCACGCGGCGGCGCGGATCCCGAATTGCTTCATTTCCAAGCCTCCCTG
>JAJZVE010000167.1 GCA_021845835.1 Pseudomonadota bacterium
CGGCAGCAGCGAAACAAGGCGCGGCACGGCGGCGCCGAGCAGATAGGGCGCCGCGAGGCCAAGCCCCATCGCGAGGAAGATGCCCATGATCTCGATCGGCCCACGCGCTAAGGCGAAGCCCACCGCGGTGCCGACGAACGGGGCGGAACAGGACGCGGCGAGAAGCGTGGCGAACAGTCCGGTCAGGAACGCCGTGCCGCGCCGCGAGCGCAGTTGCACCGTCCCCAGTCGTGTCGCCATCCCGCCGGGCAGGCCGATCCCGATCCAGCCCCACAGGCTCGCGGCGAACAGCACCATGACCATCGTCATGGCCGCGAGGAACCACGGCAGCTGGAACTGGATCCCCCAGCCGATCGCAGCACCTGCCTGCTTGAGCGCGATCAGCCCGCCTGCCAGCGCGGCAAAGCCCGCCAGCACGCCGGCGGCGGTCGCCAGCAGGTCGATCCGCACCCGGCTCCGTTCCGACCCGGCAAGTTTTGCCACGCCGAGCAGCTTGAGCGACAGCACCGGCAGCACGCAGGGCATGACGTTCAGGATCAGCCCGCCGAGCAAGGCGACGGCCAGGATCGCGAGCGGCAGGCTGGTCCGCTCCGGCAGCGCGGCGGAAGAGACCAGCCGTGGTGCGGCGTGGAAGGTGGCCGCGCCACCCGGTCCCTCTGTCAGAGTGAAGGCAAGCCGACGCCCGGCCAGCACGCCTGCAGCGTCATGCACGCGCGGGACGACCAGTATCGCCGTCTCCCCGCTCGCCGACAGCGAAAGGTGCGGCCAGCCAGGCGCGCCCTGCGGCAAGCCCTCGACAAACAGATCAGCCTGCGGGAGCGCCCGGCCGCCGGTGGCCAGCCGCAGGATCAACGTCGATCGTCCGCCCCCCGCCGACGCGACCTCGGCTGCGCGCAGGGTCAGGCCGAGCTGAACCAGGGAACCTGGGATGCGGGCGCGCGCCACGGTGATCAGCGCGGCCTCGGGACCCGGCAGGGCGAGCCCGGTCGGCAGCGTGAGGTCGAGCATAGCATGATACGGCACGCAGATCGTCTTGCAGGCCGAGTAGTTCACGTTGGCACGCAGGATCAGGGGCGCAGCGGGATCGGCCAGACGGAGCGCGATCGGCAGCACCACACCGGTTTCGTATCCATAGGTCTGCAAGCCTTCGAGCGGGAACCGTCGCGGCGCCGGCCATGACAGCGTGGCAGACCGGAGGTTGCGCGATCCCGCCCAGGTAACCGAGGCGGGGATGCCCGCGGCGCCTGGCGAGCGCCAGTAGGCGTGCCACCCGGGAGCCAGACGGATCTGCAGCCCGGCGTCGACGGTACTCATGGCGCCGGTCGCCTGCTCGGCAGTGATTAGCCGTACGGCGGCGTGCCGGTCGCCGACCCATCCCGTTGCTGCTGCCAGGGCGTCGCGTGCCTGCATCGTCAGGAAGCCGATTGCTGCCAACACGGCGGCGGCGCAGGCACGTCGGAGGCGCATCGGAACGGCAATACGCGGGCGTGAGAGCCAGACGTCCATCATCGCACCATTCCAACCATGTCCATTGCGGGTGGAAGTTCCAATAACACCCCGGCCAGAATGACGACGCATACGCCGACCAACGCCTCGACGATGATATTCCGTCGGAGCCGTGCTCTGGATTGCTCGCCTGAGAGACCGATCAAGCCCGGCGTCAACCGGAAGCAATTATGCGCAGCAATGCCCAGCAGCACGACGAACAGAGCAAGCTTGGCAAATGCGACGCGGCCATAGTCGGTGCCGACGAAAGCGCCGAGACCGCCGATCAGGAGATATCCCTGGAGCCCAGCGGTCACGGCCAAGGTTGCAACGCAGACAGCGCCCAGCCGTGAAAACCGGCGCGCGACCCGATAGGCTTCGTCGAGGGATGTCGTGGTGACGATGATCAGAAGGGGAACGAGCCCCCCCAGCCAGAGACCCGTCGCGCCCAGGTGCAGGGCCAGGGCACTCGCGAGACCGATCCCTTCGGGACCGCCCATGGCGGCGCCGTGACCAAGACCGGCCTGGAGCACCGTGGCGACCGCGGCGAGAACGGCGGCCGTTAGGACGCGGCCGCGCCGCTGTCCGTCGCCGAACATCACGGAGGCTGCCAACAACAAAGCGAGGCGTGCGGTCAGGAGATGGCCAAAATTCGTGTCCCGAAGAACCGACGCGAGCACTGAGATCCCGGCACGGATTTGATGCGCGCCGGTGATGTAGGTGGCTTCGGCGACGAGCCAGACGCCCCCAGCAGCCATCGCGATCACCAGACTCACGCGAAGAAGACGGGCAAGTGAGGCTACGACACGCCGGTCGTTATCGGACTCGCCGCACACGCGGGCCCCCGGAAGCAGGACTGCGCGCGCGGCAACCGTTCCGAAAACCGACAGGGACCCGGCGACATGAACGCCCCTCGCGACACCTCTGATGATCAGCGCGGACGAAAGGCTCATCGGGAGACGGCGAAGTCATAGTGGCCCTGGGTGCGATGACCATCCATCGCCAGGGCATGCCACCGCACGACATAGGTTCCGGGCGCGAGCGGTTGCCTGAACCCGACACTCAGGACCTTGTGGTCACGCCGATCCCGCACGGGATCCCCATTATCCACGCGTGCGCCGCTGCTGGTCCGGACCGTGATCCCGCTGAAGCGCGCGTTGACGTCCTCGGTGAACATGATCACGACTCGCGGTGGAGCCGCCGCAAGGACGGCTCCCGGTCGAGGCATTTCGCGCGCCGGGAAAGCGTGGGCGAAGGTGCTTCCTGGCCCGAGGCTAGCTCCGAGGATCCCGCCCGCCAGCAGGGTCGCAACATGCAGCAGGCTTCGAGATCCCGCGTGGCCGGCGTTGGGTTCGGGTGCAATCGGCATCGCGACTCTCCCGCTCAGTTCACTGTGCCGAACACCACGGGCTTGGCGGTCCCGATTTCATAGACCGGAATCGGTGTCGTCGGCATCCCGGCCATCGCCGGCATCCCGGGAACCCCTGACGGCATGCCCGGAATCGCAAGCCCGACAATCGGCAGATGCTCGGCGAGCAGTTTCTTGATCATCGGCGCGGGCACGTGGCCCTCGATCACATAGCGACCGAGTTTCATCGTGTGGCAGCCGTCGAGGGCGGTCGGCACACCGGCCATCCGTGCGACGAGATCGAGCTGGTCGGTGGGAATCACCTTCACGGCAAACCCGTTCTGATCGAGGTATTTCGCGTAGGCCTCGCAGCAGCTGCATTGCGGGTTCTTGTACAGGACCGCCTGGATCGGCGCGGCGACCGCGGGCGCGGTGACGAAGGCTCCGAACAGAAATGCGAGACTGGCACGAATTGCAGAAGTCTTCATGGTGGTTTCCTTCCGTGGTCGAAATCAGGCGACGCGGATGACCGTCATCAGGCCGGTCGCCTGGTGTTCGATGACGTGGCAGTGGAACATCCATTGGCCGGGATTGTCGGCGGCGAACGCGAATGTCACGGTGTCGTTCGGGCGCAGAATCACCGTGTCGCGCAGGTGCGGATGGCGCGCTGCGACACCGTTGCGCGACAGCACGGTGAAGCTGTAGCCGTGCAGATGCATGGGGTGCCACCAGCGCGTCTGGTTCTCGAGCGTGATCAGCGCGGTGCGGCCCAGGGGAATGGTGAAGATCGGCGCCATGCCGTCATTCATGCCGTGCGGCCCCCGGATGCCCCAGATCTTGGTGGCGAGCGTGGGCTTGCCGTCAGCCATCATGCCCATCCCCCCCATCATGCCACCGCTCATCATTCCGCCCCCGCCACCCAAGCCACCCATCATCCCGCCGACGATGGTCAGCCGGTGACGCACCGGATCACGCAAATCGGGCGCCGGTACGGGGTTGGGTTTCAGGACGGGTAGTTGGGTCGGCAGATGCGGGTGCCGTCTCGGCTGCTTCGTGTAGGCAAGCTCCGTCAGCTGATACGTCAGCCTTCCACCATAGAAATCATCAGTCACGGGGTAGCGGCCTCCGGGATCGCCGACCGTGTCCAGCAGCAGATCGACCCGCTGTGCCGGCGCGATCAGCACCCGCTCCCCCGCCGGCACGAAGGGCTGTGTCACAGGCTGGCCGTCCAAAGCCACGACGACCACACGATGCCCGGCGAAGCGCAGTGCCATGAACCGGGCGAGACAGGCATTGACCAGGCGCAGGCGGATCCGCTCCCCGGCGCGCAGCGAAATTCCCGCGTGCCGGCTGCCGTTGATGGTGACGACATTGCCGATCCGCCCGGCCATCGCCGCCTGCATGAACGTATCGAATCCCGGCAGCAGGCTTCCGTTCGGTTCCATCTCCCAGTCCTGGAGGACCCAGAGAAGATCACGGTCGAATGCCGGCGGTTCGCGCTCCTCGACGATCAGCGCGCCGGCCATGCCGCGACCCATCTCGCCAGCTGTATGCTCGTGCGGGTGGTACCAGAACGTGCCGGCGTCCGGCGGCGTGAATGCGTAGGTGAAACTGCCGTTTGGCGTTATCGGCTTCTGGGTGAGAAACGGCACCCCATCCATCGCGTTCGGCAGCCGGATGCCGTGCCAATGCACGGTGGTGCCTTCCGTGAGGCCGTTGCGGACGACAGAGCGGAACGGCTCGCCCTGGCGAAGGCGCAGCACCGGCCCGGGGACTTCCTTGTTGTAGGCCCAGACGGCGGTATGCGGCTGCCCGGTGCTGAGCAAAGCGGCGGTTGCCGGGGCAGGCTCCAGGGAGTACGCGGACGCCTCCGGGGCAGCTGCCAAGGCACCGGTCCGCGGAGTCGCGGACAACAGAGCCGCGGCTGCGGAAAGTCCGCCGCCCCGAAGTGCCATCCGACGTGTCACGGACGGCCATGGTGGCATCGACATGCAGTGGTCTCCTACGGAACGAGGGTCACAGGACAGAGCGGCTGCCGGGCACGCCGCTAGCGCGGCTGCGCCACGAGCCGCAGATAGGGCTTCAGGGTCTTCCACCGGGCAGGAAAGCGCTCTGCGGCCTCCGCATCGCTGAGTGACGGCGCAATGATCACGTCCTGGCCGTGCTGCCAGTTCACCGGCGTGACCACGCTGTGCTTCGCCGTCAACTGCAGCGAGTCGATCGCGCGCAGGATCTCGGCGAAGTTGCGGCCGGTGCTGGCCGGGTAGGTGATGGTCAGTTTCAGCCTCTTGTCCGGGCCGACAACGAAGACCGAACGGACCGTGAAGGTGTCGTTCGCATTCGGATGGATCATGCCGTAGAGCCCGGCGATGCGCCGCTCACTATCGGCGATCAGGGGGAAGTTGAGCGCGTGCCCCTGGGTCTCGGCGATGTCGCCGGCCCAGGCGTGATGGTCGGCGAGCGGATCGACGGACAGGCCAATCACTTTCACGTCCCGCCTGTCGAATTCGGGCTTGAGCCGGGCCACCTCGCCGAGTTCAGTCGTGCAGACCGGGGTGAAGTCCTTGGGGTGGGAGAACAGCACGCCCCAGGATGCGCCGAGCCACTCATGGAAGCGGAGGGTTCCCTCCGTCGTCTGGGCCTCGAAGTCGGGGGCGATATCGCCGAGTTGCAGAGTCACGTGTGGGGCTCCTTGCGTGGGGTGCGAACGCGAAATTCGGCCGATCGCGACGTGCGGCGACGGGGCCCCGAAGGAGCTGTCGCCGCACGTCCGATCGGTCGTCAGCCGCGAGACGGCTTGGGTCCGGGCTTCACGGACGGGGCAGGACCGTGCCCGGCCTTCACCATCATCGTGTTGCAGGTGTTCATCATCCGGGTCATGGCGGTCATCATGCCCATCATTCCGCCGCCACCCATCATGCCGCCGCGGCCACCCATCATTCCGCCGCCGTCCATCATGCCGCCACCACCCATCATGCCCTGACCCTGCATCGGGGCCGGGTGCTGCGGTGGGTGGGCCGGCGCTTGGGCTTCGGCAAGTGCCGCGGTGCCGATGGCAAGGCCCGCGCTCAGGACTGTGGCGGCGAGAATTCGGCTCAGGTTTCCGTACATTGTGCAGTCTCCTTGTGAGGGTCCATTTGGTATGAAATAGCAACGGCTATCGGAGCACCGCGCGCTCCCGTTCGGGTGCCATCTGCGGCGACAGGAAAGGCTCGGATGTCGCACCGAGGAGCAGCGGCGCCACGGTCGAAGCAGCGGCCTCCATCGTGTTAGCCTGCGAGCCGGCCGACTTGCTGCCGTTCCCCATCCTCATCATGCAGAGCCCGAACGCGCACATCACCGCGCAGGGCAGGATAGAGAGAAGGATGGGCGCCACGCCGACGGCAACCAGCCAGGGCCATCCGCCGAACGCCGCACCGCCAACCGCGACGACGCCGACGCCGAGGACGATGCCGCGCATGCCGCGCAGCCATGTCGGAAGATAACGGCTCAACCCGGACCTGGATGATGATGGCCCCGCGGCACCCGAGCAGCAGGAAGATATTTGTTCCGTATTCACGTGAGATCCTTTCATGGCCCCCGCTCGCGCCCACGCCCTGGAGGCGCCGGGCGGAACGGTTCAAGCGTGATCGCTCAGCCTCTTGCGAGGCGCCAAGCCTGCGCATCGCGTTGGCCGGCGGCGGTCTGCTTGAAAAACTACTCCGCGTCGTTCAGTCGCCGGCGGTCGCCAAACGGCGGTCGCCTGCCATCACCGCCGATCCGTACGGAGCGGCGGCTACGCGAGAGCGCGTGATTTGGGCGGGAAAGGATCGGGCGCCAAGCTCAGGCCTGGCGGCAGCCCGTCGGTCTTCACGGCATAGACCTGCCCCGGCCAAGTGAGAGACAGCACGGCGAGGCTCGGCCCAGGCAGGGCCGGAACCGCGAAGCAGGCGACTGAGCAGCGCTGCACGTGAAGGTGATGCGTCATGCCGGAACCAGGGCAAACGCCTGAGAGCGATTGGCATTCGCTCCCGGCTGTCCCCAGGCCGCTCGCAGCCATGGCAGGCACCCCCGCCACACCCTGGGCGATCAAACCCAGGGCGACGACGATGATCACGGCGAGTGCACGCAAACCACGAAGCATCGGCCGTAACATGCTCCCGTCCACCTGCCCGATCAAGCCCGACCCGGACCGGAACCCCATCGCCGGCGCAGGTTCCGCCTCGGGTTCCTCAGTCATGGCGCGAATTTAAGCGCGTAGTCACGCGGCCGACTCACGCGGGATGAACGGCGAGCCAGGTCAGCGCCGACCCGAGCATGAGCATGAACAGGATCAGGGTCTGACGGCTGATGCGCCCGACCGGCACGCCGGCTCTCCAGGACCGTTGCAGCTGCCAGGCCCACAGGACCGCCCCCAGGCCCAGACTGCCGACTGACAGCCAGAGCAAGGCGCGCTCGTGCGGGCCGAGAAGGACTTGCAGGTCCAAGGTCCAGGCGCCGGCCAGTCCCACCGCGGCCAGAAGCGGCGGCAAGGCGCAGCAGGCCAGGAACGCCAGCGATGCGGCAAATCCACTCACCGAGAGCAAGCCGGAGCCCCGGCCCTGCCACCCCGCCGACCCGACCCTGACGAAAATCTTCCGCTGCCTCATTCCCACCGCGGCTCATCCTGCACAACGCGAAAGTAACGCAAGATCCCTGCTGAAGCCCGGGTCTGCCATCTGATAACCCTGCCGTCGTGCCTGAGCCCCCGTAAGGCCAACCTTGGCGGCTTGCAAGTCCGTCAATACGACCGACGGCATCTTCCGGACCACCTCTGAGGCCAGGCACCGCATGCGTTGTCAACGGGCGCAAGACAGCGACCGGCGGGCGTTGTCGTAGAGACTCCAGAGCATCAGCGCGATCGCGATCCCATAGATCTCGCCCTCATGGGTTGCAACGAAGCCCTGGATCGGCCCACTGACCTGACCGGCCGCCGGCAGCACCGAGGCGATCGCCGCGATGGCGAGCGGCACGATCGGCGTGCAGCAGAGCAACGCGGGCAGGGTTGCAAGGATCGCACCCAGAACGCTGCCGGTCGGGCGGGTCCTTGATCCGTGGCGGAAGCCATGCACGCCGATGACGATCGTCAGCGCGAGGAGTGCGGCCATGATCGCCGCAAGGACGAACTCGCCTGGCGTCAGAAAGCGGAGCGAGACGAGCCCGAGCGTACCGCCCGTCCTGGTTGCGGGCAGGAGCACCGCATAGAAGGCAAGGGCTGCGAGAAAGAGTGCCGCCGTCCCGATCACGGCACGCCGGGAACCGAGCGCCATCTGCACGGCGCGCGGTACGATCGCCGCGCGCTGATAGAACCCCGCCGTCATGGCCCGGTTTTTGGCTTGATGAAACGTTCGATCTTGCCGAAAGTGGCGGACGGAGTCGAAGAATCCACAGCAATGCGGCCGTCCGGCGCGATGACCTGATAGACGTCGATATAGTGGTGCGGATTGTAGCGGTCGAACAACGCCTTCGTGTCTTCCCCGATCACGAAATGCGGGTCGCTCAGGAGCTTCGGCGCGGTCTGTTCGACAAATTGGTGCATGCTGGCGTCAGGGTGGTAGCCACCATTCTTGTAGTCACGTAACACGATGATCGTGAGGTCCGACTTGTCGATCTGCGCCTGATGCCGTGCGAACGTCTCGAGTCCGGCCCGGCAGCTCGGACACCAGGTGGTCACCTGCCAGACCACGAGCGGATGG
>JAJZVE010000168.1:0-7153 GCA_021845835.1 Pseudomonadota bacterium
CACCGCGCTGTCCGGCCCGGCGGCGGGGGTGATTGCCGCCGCCGCCATCGCGCGCGCGGCCGGCTTTGCGGACGTGATCACCAGCGACCTCGGCGGCACCTCGTTCGATGTCTCCCTGGTGGTGGACGGCGCCACCTCGCTCGCGGCGCAGAGCGTGATCGACTTCGGGCTGGTGATCCGCACGCCGATGATCGAGATCACCACTATCGGCGCCGGCGGCGGCTCGATCGCGCAGGTGGATGCCGGCGGGCTGCTGCAGGTCGGGCCGGAAAGCGCCGGCTCACGCCCCGGCCCGGCGTGCTACGGCCAGGGCAACACGCGCCCGACGCTGACCGATGCCAACGTGGTGCTGGGACGGATCAACGCCGCGCGTCCGATCGGCGGCGCGCTGGCGCGGCTGGACGTGGCAGCCGCCGGTGCGGCGATCCGCGCGCATGTGGCTGAACCGCTGGGGCTGGACGTGATGGCGGCCGCGGAGGCCATCGTGCAGGTGGCGAACGGGCGCATGGCCGGCGCGATCCGGCTGGTCTCCATCGAGCGTGGCCACGACCCGACGCGCTTCGCCGCGGTGCCGTTCGGCGGCGGCGGCGCGCTGCACGCCGGCGCCCTGATCCGCGACGTGGGACTGAAGGCGGCGCTGGTGCCGCGCTATCCGGGCGTCACCTCGGCGCTCGGCTGCGTGATGGCCGATGTGCGCCACGATCAGGTGCAGACGGTCAACCTGGCCCTGGACGGGCTGGACGCGGCGGCGCTTGACCGCCGCATGGTCGCCGAGGCAGCGGCGGCGCGGCGCGTCGTGGAAGATGCCGGGCTGGCGGTGGCGGGCATCGACATCGTGTTCGAATTCGACATGCACTATGTCGGCCAGACCCACACGGTCGCCGTGGCGCTGCCGCTGCAGGTGGCGCACGGCAGCACCGGACTGACCGAGGCGGTGGCGCGGGGCGCGTTCGAGGCGGCGTACCGGCGTTCGTTCAGCCGTCTGCTGCCGGGGATTGCGGCCAGGATCGTCAACCTGCGCACCGCGGCGATCGGGCGGCGGCCGCGCTTCGATCTGGCCGCGCTGGCGCCCGGCGATGATGCCTCGCTGGAACGGGCGCGGCGTGGCAGCCGGCCGGTGTGGTTCGACGGCGCGTGGCACGAGACGGCGATCTATGCGCGGCTGGACCTGCCGGTCGGCGCCCGCATCGCCGGCCCCGCCATCCTGGAGCAGCCGGACGCGACCACCGTGGTCGATCCGGGGCTGGCGGCGCGGGTGGACGGGTTCGGCAACGTCATCGTGGAGCGCGGATGATGAGCGCCGGTCGGCTGCACGTCACGGCGCTGCGGCCGGCATGCCGCGCCGCCGCGAGTGCCGACATCATGGCGGAGACCGCAGCAGCATGAACATCCTGACCGAACACGACGACGGTTTCGATCTCGCGATGCCCGTGGTGATCATCGGCGCCGGCGCTGCCGGGCTGGTGGCGGCGCTGAGCGTGCGCGAGGCCGGGGTGGAGGCGCTGGTGCTGGAGCGGGACGCGGTGCCGCGCGGCTCAACCGCACTGTCTGCCGGACTGATCCCGGCCGCGGGCACGCGCATCCAGCAGGCGCAAGGCATCGCTGACAGCCCGGCGCAGTTCGCCGCCGACATCATGGCGAAGGCCAGGAACGCGCCCGATCCGGCCATCGTCGCGCGGGTGACGGACGAGATCGGCGCCACGGTGGACTGGCTGCATGACCGTCACGGCCTGAATTTCTCCGTCATCACCGACTTCCGCTACCCCGGCCATAGCGCCGACCGCATGCACGGCCTGCCGAGCCGCTCGGGCGAGGAACTGGTCGATGCCCTGCGCGCCGCCGCCGAGGCGGCCGGGGTGGAGCTGCTGTGCGGCGCGCACGCGACGGCGTTGGTGGCAGGCGGCAACGGCGTGCGCGGCGTGGTCTATCGGCGGCCGGACGGCACCGAGGAGCGCGTCGGCTGCCGGGCGCTGGTGCTGGCCTGCAACGGCTACGGCGGCAACGCGGCGCTGGTGGCGCAGCATATTCCGGAGATGGCCACGGCGCTGTATTTTGGCCATCCCGGCAACCAGGGCGACGCGCTGCGGTGGGGCGAGGCGCTGGGGGCGGCCACGCGCCACCTGTCCGGCTACCAGGGTCACGGCTCGGTGGCGCATCCGGCCGGCATCCTGATCACCTGGGCCACGCTGACCGAAGGCGGCGTGCAGGTGAACGCCGCCGGGCAGCGCTTCGCCAACGAGGCGCGCGGCTACTCCGAGCAGGCCGCCGCCGTGCTGCAACAGCCGGGACGGATCGCCTGGACGGTGTTCGACGCGCGCATCGCCGGCATCGCCCGCCAGTTCGCCGACTTCCGCCAGGCCGAAGCGGCCGGCGCCATCATCACCGCGCCGGATGCCGCGGCCCTGGCCGAACGGATGCACCTGCCGCCCGCCGCCCTGACCGCGACGCTGGCCGAGGTGGACCGGCTGAAGGCCGATGCCGCCACCGATGCGTTCGGCCGCCGTTTCGCGGGCGTGCCGCCGCTGGCGCCACCGCTGCATGCGGTGCGCGTCACCGGCGCGCTGTTCCACACCCAGGGCGGGCTGGTGGTGGACCGCGCCGCGCGGGTGATGCGGCCGGACGGCAGCGCGTTCGCCAACCTGTTCGCCGCCGGCGGCGCCGCCTGCGGCGTGTCCGGCGCCACGGCGGCGGGCTATCTTTCGGGCAATGGCCTGCTGACCGCGGTCGCCCTCGGCCGCATCGCCGGCGGCGCCGCGGCCCGGCTGGCGGCGGCGGACGGCGCGGCGGAGGCACCGCTCTATATCCACGGTACCGACATCGCCGAACCGGCGCCGGGGGGCAGGGGTCAGCGTCGCCGGAAGGTCAGCCGGTGAAACGCCGGCGGGCGGCCGGGACAGGTCCGCGCTGCGCTCAATCCGCCGCCAGCGCCATCGTCCGCGCCGCCATCGTCTTGGTCACATAGTCCTCGACGTGGCCGGAGATCGTGTCGGCATGCTGCGCAAACACGTGGTCGGCACCCGGCAGGACGCGGTAGTCCACCTGCACGCCCTTCTGCGTGTTCAGCTTGTCCACCAGCTTGCGCACCGCCGTCTCCGGCACCAGCTCGTCGGTGTCGCCGTGCAGCAGCAGCCCGCCGCACGGGCAGGGGGCAAGGAAGCCGAAATCGTAATGGTTCGCCGGCGGCGCCACGCTCACCCAGCCGGAAATCTCCGGCCGGCGCATCAGCAGTTGCATGCCGATGAAGGCGCCGAACGAATAGCCCGCGATCCACAGGCTGGTCGAGCTGGGGTTCACCGCCTGCATCCAGTCCAGCGCCGCCGCCGCATCGCCGATTTCGCCGATGCCGCCGTCATAGCGGCCCTGGCTGCGGCCGACGCCGCGGAAATTGAACCGCATGACCGAAAAGCCCAGCCGCTGGTACGACTGGTACATCGAATAGGCGATCCGGTTGTTCATCGTCCCGCCATGCAGCGGATGCGGGTGCAGGATCAGCGCCAGCGGCGCGGCGCTCTCTTTGGAGTGGTGGTAACGCCCCTCCAGACGACCGTCCGGTCCGGCAAACATTACTTCAGGCATGACACGACGCTGTCCGTTTTCTGCTGCACCCGTACCGCCGACCGGCCGAGCCGAAATTCTTCCCCAGGCGGCAAGCCGCCCCGCGCCGCCGATCCGCGCGCAAGGCTGGCGTGAAGCCTGCATGGACTGCATGAGACCGCTGCAAATAGGCATCGTCCTCCGTGCCTGCCAGTCTTGCAAGGCAGGAGCGCGGAGACTTGATAACGCTTTGCGGCACCGAGGTTTCCTTCCGACGGGCCGCGCCGGCTGACTGGACCGTCACGGCGTCCCTCCGCTTGCGCTGGACCGGTCGTTCCAGCAGCCCTGACCGATGCCCCGACCGCGCCCGCTGGCAGCGCGGAACCTGCGCCCGCAGTATAGTTTGCCGCGCCCTTCTTCCATAGGAGAAATGTCGCATGACTCTCATCTTTTTCGCACCGGCGCCGTTCCAGGGACAGTTGTGAGCGGAGTCGCCTATCTCGACGCCAACGCCACCGAGCCGGTGCGCCCCGCCGCGCTCGCCGCCGCGGCGGCGGCGATGCAGACGCTCGGCAACCCGTCCTCCGTCCACGCCGCCGGCCGCGCCGCCCGCCGCGTGCTGGAAGCGGCGCGGGAAACCATCGCCGCCCGCTTCGGCGCAGCGCCGGCGGACGTGGTGTTCACCTCCGGCGCCACGGAGGCCGATGCCTGGGCGGTGCAGGCGCTCGGCCGCGGCCGCCGGCTGATCGTCGGCGCGACCGAGCATGACGCCGTGCGCGCAGCCGCCGCGGGCGCCGCGGTGCTGCCGGTCCACGGCGACGGCGTCGCCGACCTCGATACGCTGCGCCGCCTGTGGTCTGCCTGATGCTTGCCAACAACGAAACCGGGACGCTGCAGCCTGTGGCCGAGGCCGCTGCGCTGTGCCGTGCCGCCGGCGCGCTGCTGCATGTCGATGCGGTGCAGGCGGCCGGGCGCGTCGCGGTCCGGCTCGACGCACTCGGCGCCGACAGTCTCGCGCTGTCCTCGCACAAGCTTGGCGGCCCGGCGGGCGCCGGAGCGCTGCTGCTCGGCCCGCGCGCCGCCGGCATCGCGCCGCTGACCGCCGGCGGCGGGCAGGAGCGCGGCCGGCGCGGCGGCACGCCGCCGCTGCCCGCCATCGCCGGCTTCGCCGCCGCCGTCGCCGCCGCCGCGGCGGGGGCCGCCGCCCTGGCGCCGCTGCGCGATGCGATCGAGCGGGCGGCGATCGCCGCCGGCGCGGTCGCGATCGGCGCCGGTGCGCCACGCCTGCCGAACACGACCTGCCTCGCCCTGCCCGGCGTGCGGGCAGAGACGCAGGTGATCGCGCTCGACCTCGAAGGGATCGCGGTCTCCGCCGGGGCGGCGTGCAGTTCCGGCAAGGTGGCGCGCAGCCACGTACTGGATGCGATGGGTCTCGGCCCGCTCGCCGACGCGGCGATCCGCGTCTCGCTGCCCTGGTCGGCGACCGAGGCCGACGTGGCGGCGTTCACCCGCGCATATCAGACGGTCGCGGGGCGGCTTTCCCGCACCGCTGCCTGACCCCATGTTGCGCCGATGACGCCGCGTCCCAACCGTCCGGTCTATCTGGATTACCAAGCCACCACGCCCTGCGATCCCCGCGTGGTGGCGGCAATGCTGCCCTGGTTCAATGAAAATTTCGGCAATCCGCACAGTGTCGAGCACGTGCTCGGCCGCGCCGCGGAAGCCGCGGTGGAACAGGCCCGCGCGGCCGTCGCGGCGCTGATCGGCGCGACGCCGCGCGAGGTGGTGTTCACCTCCGGCGCCACCGAAAGCAACAATCTCGCCATCAAGGGCGCCGCCCGCTTCGCGTTGCAGCAGGGCGACCCGCGCCGCCGCATCGTTACCGTGGCGACCGAGCATAAATGCGTGCTGGAGAGCGTCGCCGACCTCGCGGCGGAAGGGTTCGAGCCGGTGGTGCTGCCGGTCGGCGCGGACGGGCTGCTCGACCCCGCGGCGCTCACCGCGGCGCTCGCCGTGCCGACGCTGCTGGTCAGCGTGATGGCGGTGAACAACGAGACCGGCGTGGTGCAGGACCTGGCGACGCTGGCCGCGCTGGCGCGCGCGGCCGGGGCGCTGTTCCACAGCGACGCGGCGCAGGCGGCCGGCAGGATGCCGCTGGACGTGGCCGCGCTCGGCATCGACCTGCTTTCGGTCAGCGGCCACAAGCTCTACGGGCCGAAGGGGGTGGGCGCGCTCTACGTGCGCCGGCGCCCGCGGGTGCGGCTGGCGTCGCTGTTCTCCGGCGGCGGGCAGGAGCGGGGATTGCGCTCCGGCACCCTGCCGGCGCCGCTGCTGGTCGGCTTCGGCGCCGCCTGCCACCTCGCCGTGGCCGAGATGGCGGAGGAAGCGGTGCGCGTGGCGGCGCTGCGCGACCGGCTGCTGGAGCGGCTCGCCGCCGCGCTGCCGGGGCTGGTGGTCAACGGCAGCCGCACCGCCCGCATCGCCGGCAATCTCAACCTGACTTTCCCCGCCGCGACCGCGCAGGCGCTGATGGCGGCATGCCCCGATCTGTGTGTCTCCACCGGCTCGGCCTGCTCCTCGGCCGAGATCACGCCGTCCTATGTGCTGCGCGCGCTCGGAATCGGCGAGGATGCGGCGCGGCGCACCTTGCGGATCGGGATCGGACGCTTTACCTCGCCCGCCGACATCGACTTCGCGGCCGCGGCGCTGGCGGCGGCGCATGCATCGGTGGCCTGCCACCCGATCGAGGCCTGAATCGCGACCATGCCCAGGATGACGTTCATCGAGCACGACGGCACGCGCCGCGAGGTGGAGGCGCCGCTCGGCCTGTCGGTGCTGGAGATCGCCCACAGGCACGGCATCGACATCGAGGGCGCGTGCGAAGGCTCGCTCGCCTGCTCGACCTGCCACGTCATCGTCGATCCGGACTGGTTCAGGCGCCTTGCGACGCCGACCGAGGACGAGGAGGACATGCTGGACCTCGCTTTCGGCCTGGAGAAGACGTCGCGGCTGGGTTGCCAGATCGTCATGACGGAGGCGCTGGACGGGCTGGTGGTGCGGCTGCCGGCGGGCAGCCGCAACCTGCTCACCGGGTAGGACGGAGGCACCTGATGCGGGTGCTGGTGGCAATGTCGGGCGGCGTGGACAGCAGCACGGTCGCCGGGCTGCTGGCCGAGGCCGGGCACGACGTGATCGGCGTCACCCTGCAGCTCTACGACCACGGCGCCGCGATCGGCCGCAAGGGCGCCTGCTGCGCCGGCCAGGACATCCACGACGCGCGCCGGGTCGCCGACCGTCTCGGCATCCCGCATTACGTGATCGACGCCGAGGCGCGGTTCCGGGCCGCCGTGATCGCCGACTTCGCCGACAGCTACGCCGCCGGCGAGACGCCGGTGCCGTGCGTGCGCTGCAACCAGACGGTGAAGTTCACCGATCTGCTGGCGCTCGCCCGTGACCTCGGCGCCGAGCGGCTGGCGACCGGGCACTATGTCCGCCGCATCGACGGGCCGGAGGGGCCGGAACTGCACCGCGCGGCGGACCCGGCGCGGGACCAGAGCTGGTTCCTGTTCGCGACCACGCGGGCGCAGCTGGCGGCGAGCCTGTTCCCGCTCGGCGATAT
>JAJZVE010000168.1:7163-8543 GCA_021845835.1 Pseudomonadota bacterium
AGGCGTCGGTGCGCGCCGAAGCGGCGCGGCTCGGCCTGCCCGTGGCGGCCAAGCCGGACAGCCAGGACATCTGTTTCGTGCCGGCGGGCAGCTACGCCGAGGCGGTCGGCAAGCTGCGCCCCGACGCATTGGCGCCGGGCGAGATCGTGACGGAGGCGGGCGAGGTGGTGGGCCGGCACGACGGCATCGCGCGCTACACCGTCGGCCAGGCGAAGCGGCTGGGCCTGGCGGCGCAGGCGGGCGGGGTGCGGCGCGTGGTGGTGGGGCTGGACGCGGCGCGCCGGCGCGTGGTGGTCGGGGCGGCCGACGCGGGCAGCCGGCATGTGGCGCTGCGCGAGGTGAACTGGCTCGTCCCGCCGCGGCCGCGGCGCTGCACGGTGAAGCTGCGCGCCCGCGAGGCGCCGCAGCCGGCCGAACTGCTGCCCACCGCGGACGGGGCGGAGGTGGTGCTGGCCGCACCGGCGCTGGCCGCGCCCGGCCAGGCCTGCGTGGTGTACGACGGCAGCCGGGTGCTCGGCGGCGGCTTCATCCGCATGCCTGCGCCGAGCGGTTGACGCACCGGCAGGCGCGGCGGTATGTCCGCGCCCTCCGTTGGATGGCGGCGTAGCTCAGCGGTAGAGCAGGGGAATCATAATCCCTTGGTCGGTGGTTCAAATCCGCCCGCCGCTACCATCCGCGCGGTGTGCCGCGCTCTCCCGCCGATGCTACGCGAGAGCGAATGTGCCGGCGCGTACCGCAATGATCCCCGCTTCTGGCCAGGTGTGAAGCCTGCCACGGCGTCGGCCTGGGATGGGACGACGTTGAACGGCGGTTGCAAGGCCTGGCCGCGGACGTGAGCGTCCGCGAGGTCGGCGGATACGCCTCCCGCGATTAGGGCGAGGACGGATCGCGGCGGCGCTTGCGGGCTGCATCCGCCGCGCGGGGGCGCGCGGGTGCCCCGCCAGGGGCATCGCGGAACGGTTGAAATCGGCGATCCGTTGATCTGGCGCAAGGAGAGGCGCTGCCCGTGAGTGGCAGGTTGGCCGTCATGAGCCATCCGGACGGCCCGGCGATGCCACCCTTCTCGTCTTACGATCAGCAACTGCGGGAATGCCTTTCGCTCGCCGCGACGAGCCAGGACCCGCTGGCGCGGGCCGTCTATCTTGCGATGGCGGACGAGTTCAGAAGCAAGGGGGCGCGGCAACTGGCGATCGCGCCGGTTGTCGCGGCCGTGCGCCGCCGCGCCTACCTGCCCGCGCGCCCAGCCGCAGCCGCAGCGCGTTCAGCTTAACAGGCTGCGGAAAATTGCGTGGATTTTGAGTGTTTAAGGGGACTGCTGGCGCTCATGCGGGCCATCTGGCGGTGATTTTGCTGTTTTCTGCGGTGCTGTGGGGCGAAAAG
>JAJZVE010000169.1 GCA_021845835.1 Pseudomonadota bacterium
CCGGATGCGCAGCAGCGCCAGGATCGGCTGCAGCCATCCCGAGCTGCCGTCCTGACCTCGCCCGCCACGGTGGTCGGTGGCGCGGTCGGTGCGACGGCAGAACGGCACCAGCAGCGCGGTGACGCCGACGGTGCCGCAGGCGAGCGCGACCACGGCGAAGCGCCACGATCCCAGATGCAGCAGCGCCGGCACCGACAGGCCCGCCAGCAGCCCGCCCAGCGGCGCGCCCGTCTGCTTGAGCGAGAAGATCAGGTTGGCGTAGCGCGGCGGCGTGGCGGCGCCGAGCACCTGTGAGGTCGCCGGCACCACCGGGCCATAGCCCAGCCCGATCACCAGCGCCCCCGCCGCCAGCACGGCGGGCTCCGGCGCCAGCAGGAGCGTCAGCCCGGCCGCACTGACCACGACGCTCGCCAGACTGAGCATCATCGGCCCGATCCGGTTCAGGATCGGCAGCCCGAAAACACAGATGCCCAGTGCCGCCAGATACATCAGCCCGGGATAGTAGCCGATCAGGCCGGCATCCCAGGATCGCGCGGCAGCGATGCTGGGCGCCAGCACCGGCACGCTGAGCGCGACCAGCGAGCTGAGCACCTGCACGAGCAGGGTGAGCGCCAGTACCCAAACCATGCCCCACACGGATGCGCTTCTCACGCCGGCTCCTGCCGAATCCCGAGATAGATGTCCTGCACCTGCCGGTCGTGGCGCAAGGCCTCGGCGGTGCCCGCCAGCCGTACCGCGCCGCGTTCGATCACGACGGCCCGGTCCGCCGCCGACAAGGTCGCGCCGATCTGCTGCTCGACGATCAGGATGCCGGTGCCGCTGCGCGCCCAATGCCGCAGGAAGGCCAGGATCTGCGGCATCAGCGCCTGCGCCAGCCCCAGCGACGGCTCGTCGCACAGCAGCAGCTTCGGGCGGGCGGCGAAGGCCTGCGCCAGCACCACCATCTGCTGCTGCCCACCGCTGAGGTTGCGCGCCGGCTCGCGCAGCTTCTCGCGCAGGATCGGGAACATCTCCAGCGCCGCGCCGGCCAGTTCGTCGAAATCCGGCCGCCCGCCGCGCCAGGCCGCGCCGATGCGGATGTTGTCGGCGACGCTGAGATTGGGGAAGACGCGATGGCCGTCCAGCACCAGGCGCAGGCCGCGACGCGCCATCTCCTCCGGCGGCAGGCCGGCGATGTCCGCCCCATCGAACGTGATCCGTCCTGCGGTCGGACGGATGAAGCCCGCCACCGTGCGCAGCAGCGTCGATTTGCCGGCCCCGTTGGCGCCCAGCACCAGCACGATCTCGCCGGCGGCGACCGACAGGTCGATGCCGTGCAGCACCGGCACGCGCCCGTAGCCGGACCGGAGGCCCTCGACCTGCAGCATCATTCCGCACCTGCCTCCACCGGCGCGTCAGCCGCACCGGTGAACAGGGCGCGCACACGCGGATTCGCCAGGATCTCCTGCGGCAGGCCCTCGGCGACCACCTGGCCGGCATCGAGCACGGTGATGCGGTCGGCGACCTGCCAGACCAGATGCAGATCATGCTCGATCAGCACGACCGTCTTGCCCCAGCGGTCGCGCAACGCCCGCAGCAGCAGCGCCAGTTCACGCCGCTCCTCCGACCCGAGGCCGGCGGCCGGCTCGTCGAACATCAGCACGTCCGCACCGGTCGCCAGCACGCGCAGGATTTCGAGCTGCCGGCGCTGGGCATGCGGCAGCACGTCGGGAAACTGCCCCTGCCAGTGCGCCCGCCGGGGCGCCAGCGTGTCCAGCACGCCGTCGCCCGCGTGGCCACGGCGCTGCCCGACGCGCAGATTGTCCCAGATCGACATGTCCTCGAACACGCGGGGCGTCTGGAACGTCCGCCCGACGCCGAGCCGGGCGACGCGCTGCGGCGCGAGGCGGGTGGTATCGACGCCCATGATGGCGACACGGCCGCCATCCAGCCGCGTGAAGCCGGAGACGACGTTGAGCAGCGTCGTCTTGCCCGATCCGTTCGGGCCGACCACCGCATGCACTTGTCCAGGCGCGACGCTGAGGCTGACATCGTCGAGTGCCAGCATCCGGCCATAGGCCTTGCGCGCCCGCTCGACCACGATGGCGGCACCGCCCCGCGGCGCCACAGGTGGTACGGCGGGGACGGAGTCGGCCAGCACGTTGCCGACCGCGATCTCGCCCACGCCCTCGCGTTGGCGGTGCCGGCGCAGCGTGCGTTCCACGCTGCCGACCAGCCCGTCGGGAAACGCCAGCATGATGACGAAGGCCACGATGCCGTAGCCGAGCAACCGGTAACTGGCGAGGCCGGCGAGCAACGCATTGGGGACCAGGTAAAGCACCCAGGCACCGATCACGGGACCGAGCAGCCGTCCCGCGCCGCCCACGATCACCGAGAAGAAGAAGTAGATCGAAAGATCGACGCGAAAGGCGTAGGGGCTGACGAAGCCGATCACGGCGACATAGAGGCATCCCGCCATCCCGGTCACGAAGGCGGCGATCGTGAAGGCGAGGAAGCGCAGCCCTCCGGGGCTGAAGCCGAGGCTCATCGCCGCCTCGCCGCTGACCGCGGCGACGCGCATCCGTCGTCCGACGGCGCTGCGCCGGAACCAGGCATGGAAGACAAGGCTGGCGATCGCCAGCGCCATGATGAGCAGCGACAGCCGGCTGACGCCGGCAATCACCGGCGCCGCCAGCGCCGGCACCGGCTGCGAAATGCCGTTGATGCCGTTGGTGTAGTCGCTGAACGCCACCAGCATCTCGGGAAACACCACGGCGGCACTCAGGGTGACGAAGCCCAGATAGTAGCTCTGCACGCGCAGGGCCGGCAGTGCGAACAGCAGGCCCAGCGCGACCGATGCCGCCACGCCGCACAGCGCGCCGACGGCGTAGCCCTGGCCGAGCAGCCCGGCGACCATGCCGGTCGTGTAGGCCGCGAGGCCGAACACCGCGCCCTGGCCGAAGGAAACCTGTCCCGCGTCGGACAGCAGCAGATTCTGCATGACCGCGACGGCGACGAACAGATCGACGATAGCGAAGTTGTAGGTCCAGTAGCTGCTGCCGGTCAGCGTCGGCACGATCAGGCTGACGACGATCAGCGCGATGCCGAGCGGCAATTGCATACTGCGCCGCCGCGGCGTCGCCGCCGTGCCGCCCATCTCAGACCCGCCGCGCCGCGGGCGTTCCGAACAGGCCCTCGGGCCGGAGCATCAGCACCGCCACGAGCAGCCCAAGCGTGACGAGGTTCTGGAATTCGCCGCCATAGGTGTATGCGGCATAGACCGAGGCGATGCCGACCAGGGCGCCGCCGGCGAGCGCACCGGCGTCGTTGCCGAGGCCGCCGACCACCGCAGCGACGAAGCCGTTGGTCGAATAGACCACGCCGCTGTCGTTGGCGATCGCCAGCACCGGCGCCGCGACGAAGCCGGCCGACCCGACGATCAGACCGCCGATGGCGAACGCCAGCACCTGCAACCGCCGCACCCGCAGGCCGGCCGCGCGCGCCGCATCGAGATCCTGTGCGATCGCGCTCAGACAGAGGCCGGTGAGCGTGCGGCGATGGAACAGCCGCAGTGCGACATACCAGAACGCCGCCAGCGCGATCGCCAGCAGGTGCGGCGCCGGCGTGCGCACGCCGAACAGCGTGAGCGGCGGGAACGGGCTCGGCGTGGACAATTCCCGGTCGCCCTGCAGCAGCAGGATCACGGCGCTGATCACCACCGACGCGGCGAGCGTGGTGACCAGCCACGAATGCTGCTCGACGGAAGAACGCAGCGGCAACAGCGTCACATAGCCCTGCAGCGCCATCAGTGCCGCCAAAGCCAGTGCCACGACAGGGAGCATGCCGAGCCAGGGCCACGGGCCGCGATCCGTCGCCATGAAGCCGGCGGCCAGCAGTCCGCCGACGACCAGCATGCCGCCCTGCGCGAAGTTCAGGATCGCGCTCGATCGGTGGATGACGTTCAGGCTCATCGCCACCAGCGCGCACACCGCGCCCATGCCGAGGCCACGCAGCAGGATGATCCCCAGGTCCTCCACATTCCCTCCGCTATGCCGGATTGCGCGTCGTGTTCAGCAGGCCACGCGCTCCTGGATGCCGGCTTCGCCGCGGCGCGCCGGATGCACCACCGCGAGCGCATCGGGTCCGTACAGGAAGTGGCTCTCCTTGCTCGGCGCGACCGGACCGGCGATGCCGCGGAAACTGGCGCCGTTCCGCTCCACCCAGGCGGCGACGGTCGCCCCGTCGGTCCTGCCGCCGCTGCCTTCCACCGCCGCCTTGAACAGCATGACGGCATCGTGGAACAGCGCCGCCATCGTCAGCGACAGGCGTGCGGCCGGACCGCCATTGAACTGCTTCGCGCGGGCGACGAAATCGAGGTACGGCTGCGGCTGCGCGCCGCCGGCGCAATAGGTGAAGCCGGCGTAGTTCGACCCGGTCACGTTCTCCAGCGCCGCCGCGCCGCACACCTTCTCCATCGCATCGACGAAGGTGCCGAGCGTCCAGTTTCCCGTCACAGGCGGATTCCAGCCGACATCGCCGAGGCTTTTGATGACGTTGCCGGCATCCTCGCCGCTGGATGCGAACAGGAACAGCGTGTCCGGCCTGGCGTGCTTCAGCGCCAGCAGCTGCGGCGTCATGTCGATGGCGCGGTACTGGTACTCCTGCACCCCGGTCAGCTTGATGCCGGCTGCCTGCATCTCGCGCCGCATGTTCTGGACGAAATCCTTGGCCTGCGCGCCGCTGTCGGAAATGATCGCGCCCGACCTGGCGTGCAGCGCCTGCGCGGCATGGGAGGCCATCTTGTTCGCCTGCGCCGCCGCGCTGACCAGCGTGCTGAAGTAATACGGCGCGACGGCGGGCGTGATGGCGAGCGATCCGGTAGAGCCGAACGAGGCGATGTTGGCGGCGTTCAGCACCGGCGCCGCCGCAAGCTCGATCTGGCTGATCACCGGGCCGATGACGAAATCCACCTTTTCCTGCTGCACCAGCCGCTTCCTGCTGCACCAGCCGCTTCATCTCGCCGACGCCGACCGTGGCATCGGTCTGCGTGTCGGCGATGATGCGCGTGATCTTGCGCCCGGCGATGCCGTTGCCCGCATTCAGCGTCGCCAGCGCCAGATCGACGCCGAACTGGACGGATTCGGACGTGGTGCCGCTCGATCCGCCGGTGTACTCGAGGCACAGGCCGAGCTTGAGCGGCATGTCCGCCGCCCGCGCTCGCAAGGGCAGCGCCGCCGTACCGGCCAGTGCCGCCGTTGCGGCCAGCAGGCCGCGGCGGTCGAGCGCCGTGGCGGCTGCGTATCTCCGTGAGTCCGTCATGACCTTGCTCCGACTTGCCGATTGGCGGATTGCCCGGGCTGGGTGCTCATGCGGCCGGCGCGGATTGTGCGGCGCCGGCCTGGGCGACGAAGGCGTCTGCGGCGCCGCGGCAGGTGGTGAACCAGACATCGGGACAACGCTGCATGTGCTCGATGATCCGGCGCAGCAGCAGCAGGCGCGACGGACGCCCGGTCACCTGCGGATGCATGGTCAGGTTGAACAGTCCGCCGGCGGCGCGGATGGCGTCGAACTCGTCGCGCCAGATGGCGAAGATGTGGTCATTGGTCATGATGGCGCGCGGCGCCTTGATCGAGAACAGCGCATAGACGGCATCGTCCAGCGACCATGACCACGGCAGCTCCACCAGCGCGCGCGGATTGCCGGCGACCGCGTGGAAATACGGGTTGATCGCGTCCAGCATCGACGAGTCATAGAGGAAGCCGCGTTCGGCGAGCAGGCGGAACAGGTTGGCGCTGGTCTCGCCGGCGGCGGAGCGGAAGCCGGCGGGACGGATACCGGCGACGCGGTGCAGCGCCTCCAGGCCACGGTCCACCTCCTCCAGCTCGCCGGCGGGATCGGTCGGGTCGACCCAGCGATGCGAGTAGCTGTGGTGGCCGATCTCGTGCCCGTCCGCGAGGATCGCCTCCACCCGCGTGGGATGATGCTCGGCCGTCCAGCCGGGCACGAAGAACGTGGCGGGCAGGCGGCCCATGTCGCGCAGCACCTGCAGGATGCTCGGCACGCCCACCTTCGCACCGTACAACCCCTGCGACAGCGTGCCCGGCCGGTCGATATTGCTGGGATCGCGGCCGAGCCACAGGGTTTCCGCATCGAAGTCGAAAGTCAGCAGCACGGCGCAGCGCGCGCCGTTGGGCCAGGCGACGGTCGTGTCGATCACGTTTCCCCTCCCGCGATGTGCCTGCTACGTGACCGTCGCCGGCAGCCCCGCCATGCCGGGCATGGCATCGGCATCGAATGGCTGACCAGCGACGTTGGTAGACCGCATTTGGCTTGATCCACGCAAGCGATCTGGCGTATCGCACTTCAGTACGCCCGGATTGCATTGAGCGTAAGCCCATGCCGTCCGCGCCGTCAAATGCCTTCGCCACGCGCGGCGCAGAAGGAAAACGCAATGTCCCCGCGACCGCGCTCCAGCCCGCCCCCCCAGGCCGCGAAGCCGGATCGGCTGCATGTGCAGTCGGTCGCGCGGGCGTTCCGCCTGCTGGAAGCCTTCGCCGGGCAGCCGCGCCCGCTGTCGCTGGCGCAGCTCGCGGCGGCGGCGGCAATGGACAAGAGCGCGGCGCAGCGGCTGTCGCACACGCTGCTGCAGCTCGGCTACCTGGAGCAGGCCGAGCGCGGCCTGCGGCCCGGCCGCAGACTGCTGGAGCGTTCGGCCGACTATCTGCGCTGGAACCCGCTGGTCGGCCAGGCCCTGCCGGTGCTGGTGGATCTCGGACGCGAGACGCAGGAGGCGGTCGATCTCAGCCTGTTCGACGATCTGACCATGCTCTACGTGCTGCGCCTGCAGAGCCGCCGCACGGCGTATCACGCGCAGCTGGTCGGCCGGCGGGTGCCGACCTTCTGTACCTCCACCGGCCACGCGGTGCTCGCCCGGCTGCCGGAGGCGCGCGCCCGCGACATCATCGCCCGTTCCGACCGCCGCAGGCTGACGCCGAAGACCGTCGTCGATCCCAGAACAATCCTTGCCGCGCTGGCCGAGGTCCGGCAGGCGCGCTATTCGCTCGCGGTCGAGCAGTTCAGGCTCGGAGAAATCGCCATCGCCGCCGCCGTGACCGATGCCGCGGCCGCCCCGGTCGGCGCCGTGCGGATCGCCGGGTCGCTGAGCGACTGGGGCGCTGAGGACTTCGCCCGGCGCTTCGCGCCGCGCGTCATCGAGGCGGCGGATGCGATCAGCGGCACGTAGCACTCAATGGAAGGTGCGTCCGCCATCGACGGCCAGCGCCGTGCCGGTGACATAGGCCGACTCCGCGCCGGTCAGGAACAGCGCCGCGGCGGCGATGTCCGCCGGCTGGCCGATGCGCTTGATGACGTAACGGTCCAGGATGCGCGCCAACTCCGCCGCCGGGTCCGCCATGCCCTCATACGAGGTGCGGAACAGCGGCGTCTCGATGATGCCGGGACAGATGGCGTTGACGCGCACGTTGTCGGCCGCGAGATCCATCGCCAGCGCCTTGCTGAACATCACCAGCGCCGCCTTGGAACTGCAATACGCGGTGCGGTGCTCCAGCGGACGCAGGCCGGCGCCGGAACTGATATTGACGATGGTGCCGCCGCCCGCCTGCCGCAGCAGCGGCAGCGCGGCGTGGCAGACGTGCATCGGCCCGTTCAGGTTCACGTCCAGGATGAGCTGCCATTCCGCCGCGGTCATGTCGGCAAACGGCCGCAGCAGATCGATGCCGGCGCAATTCACCACGCCGTCGAGGCCGCCGATCTCCTGCGCCAGCTTCGGCACCGCCGCAGCAACTGCAGCCGCCTGCGACACGTCGAGCGCGGCGACGGCGCAACCGGGCCCGAACGAGCTCTGCACCGCCCGCAATCCGTCCGCGTTGCGGTCGAGTAGGCCCAGACGTGCGCCTTCGGTCGCGAACAACCGCGCCGTCGCCGCCCCAATGCCCGATGCCGCCCCCGTGACCAGAATCCGCCGACCGCTCAGCCGCATGCGCCAGCACCTCCGCGATCGCGTGCCGTATCGCTTTGCGATACGATCGTGGTGTCGATGCGACTGTAATCTGCGCGACAAAGGCGCGTCAAATGCGGTCGAAAGCCGGACGCAGCACTGCGTGCTGATGCTGGCGTGCGGTCGCGAGCTGCCCGCGGACATCGACGGGCACCGCTGGTGCGGCCGCCACGTCGAGTGCGATGTGACCGGTGTCGGTGCCGGTGCCGGTGCTGCCGCTGGAGCTGCATTGCGCCGTCATACGCGGACGGAGAACGGATCCCTCTCGTCCTCCGAAAAGTCGATCATGACGTTTTTCGTCGTCATGAACTCGCGCAATCCTTCCTCGCCCCGTTCGCGGCCGAAGCCGCTCTGCTTGACGCCGCCGAACGGGGTCTGGGCGGCGGAGGCGCGATAGGTGTTGACCCAGACCATGCCCGACCGCATTGCCCGGACCATGCGGTGCACCCGGTTGACGTCCTGCGTCCAGATCCCTGACGCGAGGCCGAACTGCGTGCCATTGGCGATCGA
>JAJZVE010000170.1 GCA_021845835.1 Pseudomonadota bacterium
GCCTCGGTCTCCGCATCCGATGCCAGCGCGCCGATGCGGCGATACAGGCCGAGCCGCACCGGCAGGTCGCGCACATAGGCTTCCGGGATCAGCACCGGCAGGCCGAGCGCGATGTTCGGCGTCCAGTCGCGCGCCTCCACCCGCTTGCGCCCGCGTTCGGCGCGCAGTTCGGCGACCGCATCCTCCAGCATCTGCTGATACAGCTCGATGCCGACTTCGCGGATATGGCCCGACTGCTCGTCGCCGAGCAGGTTGCCGGCGCCGCGGATGTCCAGGTCGTGCGAGGCGAGCGTGAAACCGGCACCGAGAGAATCCAGCGTCTGCATCACGGTCAGCCGCTTTTCCGCCGCCGCCGACAGCTTGTGCATCGGCGGCCAGGTAAGATAGGCGTAGCCGCGCTGCTTGCCGCGGCCGACGCGCCCGCGCAACTGATACAACTGGCCCAGCCCGAACATGTCGGCGCGGTGGATCAGCAGCGTGTTCACCGCGGGCATGTCCAGGCCGCTTTCCACGATGTTGGTGGACAGCAGGATATCGTAGCGGCCGTCGCCGAACTCGGCCATCACGCGCTCAAGCTCGGTGGGGGCGAGGCGGCCATGCGCCTGCGCGACGCGCGCGTCCGGCACGATCTCCGCCAGCCGCTCCGCCATGCGGCCGAGATCCTCGACGCGCGGCACCACGCAGAACACCTGCCCGCCGCGGAACCGCTCGCGCAGCAGGGCCTCACGGATCACCAGCGCGTCGAACGGCATGATGAAGGTGCGCACGGCGAGCCGATCCGCCGGCGGCGTGGCGATCAGGCTCATTTCCCGCACGCCGGTCAGGGCGAGCTGCAGCGTGCGCGGGATCGGCGTCGCGGTCAGCGTCAGCACATGCACATCGGCTCGCAGCGTCTTCAGCTTCTCCTTGTGTGCGACGCCGAAATGCTGCTCCTCGTCGATCACCAGCAGGCCCAGGTTGGCAAAGCTGATGCCCTTCGCCAGCAGCGCGTGCGTGCCGACCACGATCTGCACGTCGCCGTCGGCGATACCTTTGCGGACGTCGGCTGCTTCCTTCGCCGTCACCATGCGCGACAATTGCGCGATCTTCACCGGCAGTCCGGCAAAGCGGTTGGAGAACGTGCGAAAATGCTGGCGCGCCAGCAGCGTCGTCGGCACCACCACGGCGACCTGCGCGCCGGACATCGCGGCGACGAAGGCCGCGCGCAGCGCGACTTCGGTCTTGCCGAAGCCGACATCGCCGCAGATCAGCCGGTCCATCGGCTTGCCGGAGGCCATGTCCTCCAGCACGTCGGCGATGGCGCGCGTCTGGTCCTCGGTCTCGGCGAACGGGAAGCGGGCGCAGAATTCGTCCCAACTGCCTTCCGGCGGCGCCAGCACCTCGGCATCGCGCAGGCGGCGCTCGGCGGCGATGCGGATCAGCTCGCCCGCCATGTCGCGGATGCGCTGCCTGGCCTTGGCTTTTCGCGTCTGCCAGCTTGCGCCGCCAAGCCTGTCGAGCGCGACGCCCGCGCCTTCGCTGCCGAAGCGCGAGAGTATCTCGATGTTCTCGACAGGGAGAAAAAGCTTGTCGTCGCCGTCGTAGAGGATGCGCAGGCAGTCATGCGGCGCGCCGTTGACGGTCAGCGTGACCAGGCCGTCATAGCGGCCGATGCCGTGGTCCTGATGCACCACCAGGTCGCCCTCGGCGATCTCGGTCGCCTCGGCGATGAACTGGTCGGCGCGCTTGCGCCGCCGCGGCGGACGGCTGATGCGCTCGCCGAGCAGGTCCTGTTCCGACAGGCAGGCGATGGGGCCGAGCTCCGGGTCGTCGGCGACGAAGCCGCGCTCCAGCCCCAGCGTGACCAGCGCCGCCGTGCCGGGCGCGAGGCGCCCCACCGCCGCCCAGTCGTCCGCCGCCTCGACCTTGAAGCCGTGCTCGCGCAGCAGGTTGGCGATGCGTTCGCGCGAGCCGCGCGTCCAGGCCGCGACCATCAGCCGCCGCCCGTCCTGCGTCCAGCGGTCGGCGAGGCTGTGCAGATGGTCGAACACCGGCGCGCCCGCCTGCGCCAGGATCGGCGCCGGCCGCCCGCCGCCCTCGATGCCCGGCCCACCCTCCGGCCGGCCGAACGGGGCGAACGCGAAAGCCGGGCCGGCGGCCAGCATCGCGTCCCAGCCGGCACGGTCCAGATACAGCCGCTCCGCCGGCAGCGGGCGGTACGGCGTCTCGCCGTCGCGGGGCACGGCGCGGCGGGCCGCGTAGTGGTCGGCGATCATCTCCAGCCGCGCGCCCAGGACCTCGTCCGCCTGGTGGTCGAGACTGACCGAGGCGCCCGGCAGGTAGTCCGGCAGCGTCTCCATGCCGTCATGGAACAGCGGCACCCAATGCTCCATGCCGGGATGCCGCCGTCCTTCGGAAACCGACAGATACAGCGGGTCCTCCGCCGCCCCGGTGCCGAACAGGTCGCGCCAGCCGGTGCGGAAGCGGGCGACCGAGTCGGGATCGAGGAACACCTCGCTCACCGGCCGCAGCGCCAGCCGCTCGACGCGGGCGCCGCTGCGCTGGGTGCCGGGGTCGAAGGCGCGGATGCTCTCGATCGTGTCGCCGAACAGATCGAGGCGCACCGGCTCGCGCCGGCCGGCGGGGAACAGGTCGATGATGCCGCCGCGGATGGCGTACTCGCCCGGCTCCATCACGGTGTTGGCGCGGCCGTAGCCGTTGCCTTCCAGGAACCGCGCCAGTCCCTCCGGCCGCACCGTGCCGCCGACCGCGAGCGTCATGCTGGCGCCGCGGAACACCGCGCGCGGCGGCACGCGCTGCACCAGCGCGTTCACCGTGGTCAGCACGATGCGCGGGGCGGCCGATGGTTCCAGCAGGCGCGCAAGCGTCGCCACCCGCTCGCTCACCAGTCCCGGGTTGGGCGACACCCGGTCGTAGGGCAGGCAGTCCCAGGCGGGGAAGCGCAGCCGTTCGGCGTGCGGGGCGAAGAAGCCCAGCGCCTCGCTCATGCGCGCCATACGGCTGTCGTCGCGGGCGACGTGCAGCAAGGGGCCGGCGTGCTCGCGCAGGCGGCGGGCGAGCAGGACGGCGTCCCAGCCCTCCGGCGCGCCCCAGACCGGCGCCACGCTCATTGCGGCGCCGCCGCGCGCATGGCGCGCAGCATCGGCGGCGCATCCTCCGGCAGGGGGCGGCGCCCGGTCAGCCAGTCGGCGAGGTCGGGGTCGGGCAGGTCCAGCAGCGCCTCCAGCGCGTCCATCTCGGCCTCGGTGAAGCGGTCGATGCGGCTTGCGACATAGCCGCCGACCAGCAGGTCGGTTTCGTGCGTGCCGCGGTGGATGGCGCGGAACAGCGCACGGCGCCGGCGCGCGCTGCGCGGCGGATCAATGGGATCGGGCATTGCTGGTTGCCATATAGGCCGGGCTTTGGTGTGTGTCAGCCGTGCAATCCGACCCGCTCGCCCCGCTTTTCGCACCCCTGACCAGCCTGCGCGGCCTCGGCGAGAGCCTCGCGCAGTTGGTCGCGCGCGCCGCCGGGGGCGCGCGGGTGATCGACCTGCTGTTCCACCTGCCCGAATCGTATATCGACCGCCGCACCCGCGTGCCGCTGCGTGCGGTGCCGCCCGGCCGCGTGGTGACGGTGGCGGTCGAGGTGGTGCGGATCGAGGCGCCGGCCAATGCGCGCCAGCCGACCCGCGCGGTGGTGACGGACGGCTCCGGCTTCGCGGAGATCGCCTTCTTCCGCGGCTTCCCGCACGCCAGGCTGGCGGTGGGGGCGCGCGTGCTGGTGTCCGGCAAGGCGGACGAGCGGCGCAGCTTCGTCCACCCCGACCATATCGTGCCGGAAGCCGGCGCCGACCGGCTGCCCGCGGTCGAGCCGGTCTGGCCGCTGACCGCCGGCCTGTTCCCCTGGCATTTGCGCCGCCCGGTCGCCGCGGCGCTGGACCGCATCCCGGAGCTGCCGGAATGGCACGACGCCGCGCTGCTGCGGCGCGAACGCTGGCCGGGCTTTGCGGCGGCGCTGCGCGCCCTGCACATGCCCGGCGAACCGCCGCCGCCCGAGCCGCACCGGCGCCTCGCCTACGACGAGCTGCTGGCCGGGCAGGTGGCGCTGGCGCTGGTGCGGCGGCGGGTGCGCGCGCGGCCGGGCCGGGCGCTGACCGGGGACGGCAGCCTGCGCGCGCGCGCGCTGGCCCGCTTCGGCCACGCGCTTACGCCGGCGCAGGCCGCCGCGCTGGCCGAAATCGACGCCGAGCTGGCGGCGCCGCGGCGGATGCTGCGGCTGCTGCAGGGCGATGTCGGCTCCGGCAAGACCATCGTCGCGCTGCTCGCCATGCTGCGCGCGGTCGAGGCCGGCGCCCAGGCCGCGCTGCTGGCGCCGACCGAGGTGCTGGCGCAGCAGCATCTGCGCACGCTCGCCCGCCTCGCGCCGGTGCCGGTGGCGCTGCTCACCGGCTCGGTCAAGGGGGCGGCGCGCGAGCGCATCCTGCGCGGGCTGGCCGACGGCACGCTGCCGCTGGTGGTCGGCACGCATGCGCTGTTCCAGGAGCACGTCGCCTATCGCGACCTGGCACTCGCCGTGATCGACGAGCAGCACCGCTTCGGCGTCGATCAGCGGCTGCTGATGGGCGGCAAGGGCCGGGCGAGCGACGTGCTGGTGATGACCGCGACCCCGATCCCGCGCACCCTGCTGCTGACGCAATGGGGCGAGATGGCGGTCAGCCGGCTGGCAGAGAAGCCCGCCGGCCGCCAGCCGATCCGCACCACACTGCATTCGCTGGCGACGCTCGACGGTGTGACCGGGGCGGTGGCACGGGCGCTGGACGGCGGCGCGCGGGTCTATTGGGTGTGCCCGCTGGTGGCCGAGAGCGAGACCGCCGACGTGGCCGCCGCCGAGGCCCGCTACGCCGCGCTGCGCGAGCGGTTCGGCGCCGCGGTCGGCCTCGCGCACGGGCAGCAGGAGAGCACGGTGCGCGAGGCGGCGCTGGCCGATTTCGCTGCCGGCCATACGCGCCTGCTGGTCGCGACCACGGTGATCGAGGTCGGCGTTGATGTGGCGGAGGCGAGCGTGATGGTGATCGAGCACGCCGAGCGCTTCGGCCTCGCACAACTGCACCAGTTGCGCGGCCGCGTCGGCCGCGGGCGGGAGGCGAGTTTCTGCCTGCTGCTGCACGATGACGGCCTGGCGGACCTCGCGCGCCGCCGCCTGCTGCTGCTGCGCGACACCGAGGACGGGTTCCGCATCGCCGACGCGGATTTCCGCCTGCGCGGCGGCGGCGACCTGCTCGGCACGCGCCAGTCCGGCCTGCCCGGCTGGCGGCTGGCCGATCCGGTGGAGCACGAGGGGCTGCTGCACATGGCGGCCCGTGATGCGGCCCTGTTGCTGGAGCGAGACCCGAAGCTGGAGGGCGAACGGGGCCGGGCGGTGCGGCTGCTGCTGCGCCTGTTCGAGCGGCAGGCGGCGATGCGGACGTTGCAGGCGGGATGAGCGGCCGGCGCCCGCATCGGTTCAGCGCGCTGGCGGCCCCACGCCTTCCGCGAGCAGGCGGCGGAAATATGCGATCGTATGTCCCAGCCCCTCGTCCAGCGGCACGCGCGGCTGCCAGCCGAGCAGCGCCTGCGCACGGCCGATGTCGGGGCAGCGCTGCGCCGGATCGTCCTGCGGCAACGGACGATGCACGATGCGGCTGGCCGACCCGGTGAGCGCGATCACCTGCTCGGCAAGCCGGCGCATCGAAACCTCGTGCGGGTTGCCGAGATTGATCGGGCCGGTCACGCGCTCGCCGCTGTCCATCAGCCGCACCAGCCCGTCGATCAGATCATCGACGTAACAGAACGCGCGCGTCTGCTCGCCCTCGCCGTTGAGCGTCACGTCCTCGCCGCGCAGCGCCTGCATGATGAAGTTGGACACCACGCGGCCGTCGTCCGGATGCATGTGCGGACCGTAGGTGTTGAAGATGCGCGCGACCTTGATCTGGACCTGGTGCTTGCGGTGGTAGTCGAAGAACAGCGTCTCGGCGCAGCGCTTGCCTTCGTCGTAGCAGGCGCGCGGGCCGAGCGGATTGACGTTGCCGCGGTAGTCCTCCGTCTGCGGATGCAGCGTGGGGTCGCCATAGACCTCGCTGGTGGAGGCCTGCAGCACGCGCGCCCCGGTACGCCTGGCCAGCCCGAGCATGTTGATGGCACCGACCACGCTGGTCTTGGTGGTCTGCACCGGATCGAACTGATAGTGGACCGGCGAGGCCGGGCAGGCCAGGTTGTAGATCTGGTCCACCTCGACATAGAGCGGAAACGTCACGTCGTGGCGCAGAAACTCGAAATGCGGGCTGGCAAGCAGAGGAATGATGTTGTCCTTGCGGCCGGTGAAGTAGTTGTCCACGCACAGCACGTCGTGCCCGAGCGCAAGCAATCGGGCGCACAGATGCGAGCCGAGAAAGCCTGCGCCCCCGGTGACCAGCACGCGCTTGCGGACAAGATTTCTTCGGGTCATTGCAGCGGCTTTCACGGGGCGGTGATACGAAAACGAGCCTATCGCTGTTCCGCCACGCCGTCATCTTGTGTCAGCGCCAGCAGCGCCGGGCGGTCGGCAGACAGGTGCAGCACCAGCCGTTCCGCGCGCCGCGCCGGCGCATCCGCCAACAGGTCGCGCACCATGCCAGGCCGCTGCAGGCTCAGCACCACTTCCTCGGCCGGCGCCGCGGCCGGCGCGACCGGCTGGCGGAGCAGGCCGAGCAGGAGGGTGTCGCCGTCGCGGCGCAGCCGGATCTCGACATCCGCCACCGCCGCACCGTCCGGCCGCGTCAGGCGGAGCGGCGGGGCCACGCCCGCGGTCTGCAGCGCGGCCCCGAGCGCCGACGCATCGAACGCGGCGACCTGCCGCGCCGCATCCGCCAGCGGCGGCGCCGGCCGGCGGCGCCCGTGCGCGTCGAAGGCGCCCGGCGGTCCCACCGCCAGCACCACGCCGCCGGCACCGGCGAACGCCCGGATCGCCGCGACCTCGGCGTCCGACAGCGCGATCGCCCGCGGCAGCAGCAGCACCTTGATCCCGTTCGCCGCGAGCTGGCCGGCGCCCAGATCAGCCGGCGTCAGCCAGCGCGGCATGATCGCGCGCTGCATCAGCCCCTGCGCCGCGCCGCGCCGCGCCGCGCGGGCAGCATTGTCGCCCCATTCGGTCTCGGCGTCGCGCATGGTCCAATCGGGACCGCCGGCCGCCGCCTCGGCCTGGCGGTCGAGCAGCCAGCCGATGCGTTCGCTGGCCGGCGAATAGAGGATGCCGACCGGGCCGGCGACCGGGCGGCTGGCCAGCAGCCGCCGTCCCGCCTCGCCCTGCAGCGCCGCGAACGCCGGCGCGAGCGCCCGCCCGCGCGCGCCGGGCGTGCCGTCGGCACCGACGACGCCGCCATCCGGGTCCCACAGCACCACGCCGCGCGTGCCGAGCAGGACATCGTGCCACAGTTCATGCACCTCGCCCGCCCCGCCGCCCAGCGTGGTCAGCAGCACCAGCGCCGGGTTGAACGCATCGGCCATCTCGATGTTGTCGGCGCCGTCATAGATCTCCATGACGTCGACGGCGCCGACGAGCTGCGTGTAATCGTAGCCGCCCCAGCCGGGGATCTGCGCGCCCTCGATCGCCGCACGGGCCGCCGGGTCGGCCGCGTGCATGGCTGCCGTCCCGACCGCGAGGGCGCGGGCGAACGCCACGTCCATCCATGCCTTGAAGTCGCTCCAGGCGGCCAGATCGCCGTCCCGGCGCGCGATCGCGGCAGTGGTCAGCATCGGCACCACCGCGTCCCAGCGCGCGAAGTCGCTGCCCCATTCGCGATTCAGCGCCGCCAGCGTGCCATATTGCTCGCGCAGCCAGGCCCGGAAGGCGGCGAGCGAGTCGGGACCCGTGTCGAAATCCCAGGCCGCGGCGAGGTCGCCGATACCGGTCTCGTCGCCGAGACTGTAGAACAGCGGGTGCAGCGCCGTCAGGGCCGCGACATGGGCCTGCAGGCGGGCGCTGATCCTGGCCAGCCAGACGGGGTCGGACAGGCTCGGTTCGCGCAGCCAGACCGTGACGTCGGCGGGGTCGCGACGATGCTCCGCCTGCAGCCGCGCGAACCGCCAGCTCGGCGAACGGCCCGGCTCCCAGCGATGATAGGCGGCATAGAGGTCGGTGGCGATGTTTTCGACATAGCAGCCGAGTCCGGCGGCAAGCAGCGCCTCGGCCCGCGCCCGCAGCGCCGCGGCGTCGAACGCCTCGCGCTGGCCCAGCATCATCGCGGCCGTCACGCCGACCCGCCGCGCGCCGGCCAGCGCCGCCGGCCCGTGATCGTGCCAGAGGATCACCTCGAAGCGCCGCCACGGCGAGGCCGCCGCAAGCCGCGGGACGAGCGCCGCCAGCAGGACGGCGATCGCCATGATGATGCGTTTGCGCATGCCAAGAATCCTTTCGCCGCCCGGCGCGGGTTCCGCGCGCGGCCTGACGATAGCGTCGTGCAACGAGATCGCCGAGTCCCGCGGCACGGCATCGGATGACCGCGAA
>JAJZVE010000171.1 GCA_021845835.1 Pseudomonadota bacterium
GGCGGCGACAAACAGCAGCAGGAACACGCTCGGGAAGCACAGCATCACGTCGGTCAGGCGCATCAGCACCGTGTCGATCCAGCCGCCGTAATAGGCGGCGAAGGCACCGATGACGAAGCCGACAATGAGCGTGACCAGCATCGCCGCGATGCCGACCGACAGCGAGATGCGTCCGGCATACATCAGCCGGCTCAGCACATCGCGGCCAAGGTCGTCGGCGCCGAGCAGGCGATCCGCGCTGAGCGGCGGGGCGTAGCGTTCGGCGATCGCGATCTCGTCCGGATCGTGCGGCGCGAACCAGGGGGCGCCGGCAGCCCCGATGCCGAGCAGCGCGATCAGCACCACGCCGAGCACCGCCAGCCGATGCCGCAGGAAGCGCCGCACCACATGACGGCGGCCGGCGGGCGGCCGGATCGCGACCTCTTGCAGCAGCAGGTCAGACATGTGCGAGCCTGATGCGCGGGTCGATCAGCGCGACGACGATGTCGGCAAGCAGGTTGCCGATCACCACGAACAGCGCCCCCATCATCAGGATCGCCATCAGCACCGGGTAGTCGCGCATGCCGAGCGCGTTGACGAACAGCAGGCCCATGCCCGGCCAGGAAAACACCGTCTCCGTCACCAGCGCGCCGCCGACCAGCAGCGGCAGTTGCAGCCCCGCGAGCGTGACCAGCGGCACCAGCGCCGCCCGCAGCCCGTGGCCGAGCAGCACGCGCACCGGCCCGAGCCCTTTGGCGCGCGCCGTGCGCATGTAGTCCTGCGTCAGGATTTCCAGCATGGCGGAGCGCGTGTAGCGGCTCCACTGCGCCACCAGCACGAAGGCGAGCACCAGCATCGGCAGCACCAGATGCCGCAGCCGGTCGATGAGGTCGCCGCCGCCGGTGCTGGCGATGCCGCCGGCCGGCAGCCAGCCAAGCGTCTGGGCAAACACGTAGATGCCGAGCAGCCCGAACCAGAAGGTCGGCAGCGACAGCGCCAGCATGGCGGCGGTCGCGGTCGCGTAGTCAACGATGGTGTTGCGCCGCACCGCGGCGAGAATGCCGGTGGCGACGCCGATGACGAGCGCGAGCGCGAGGCTCGATCCCATCAGCTCCAGCGTCGCCGGGATGCGTTCCAGCACGATGCTGCCGACCGGCCGGCCGCCGAAAAAGCTGTAGCCCCAGTGGCCGGTCAGCAGTCCGAACGCCCATTTCACGTATTGCACATGGACCGGCTGGTCGAGGCCGAACTGATGCTTGACCCGCTCGATGTCCTGGGCAGTGACGGTCGGGTTCAGCGTATAGACGGCCAGCGGTCCGCCCGGCGCGAGGTGCATCAGCGCGAAGCCGATGACCGACACGCCGAGCAGCAGCAGCAGCGACTGGCCGAGCCGGTTGCGCAGATAGCGACCCATCAGCGGTCCGGCCCGGCGCCGCGCGTCAGCTCACCGACCACTCGCCGGTGTTCCACGAGTTGATCGGCGTGTACGGGTTAACTTCGTAGCCATGCACGCGGTCCTTGACGCCGATGACAAGTTCGTAGGCGAAGATAGGCGCGAACGGCATGTCGTCCAGAAGGATTTCCTGGATGCGGTCGTAGATCTGCTTGCGCTCCGCCTGATCCACGGTCGACGTCCCCTTGGCGCACAGGGCGTCGAGTTCCGGATTCTTGTACTGCACGTAGTTCGAGCCGCTGCCGCCCTGGGCCGGGATCATATTGCTGGCGATGCGGTCGGTGTAATCGGGATCCGGATACAGCAGCGGGTCCCAGCCGACCATCAGCGTGTCGAACTCGCTTTTTACCGTGTAGTCGCCCCACACCACCGAGGCCGGCATGTTCTTGATCGTCATTTCGACGTTGATCTTCTTGAGGTTCTGCTGCACCAGTTGCTGCGCCTGCTCGCGCGACTTGTTGCCGGCCGTGGTGGACATGGTGAAGGCGAGACGCACGCCGTCCTTGGCGCGCACGCCGTCCGACCCGACCTTCCAGCCCGCCGCGTCCAGCGCCGCGGCGGCCTGCGCCGGATTGTAGCCGGGATCCTTGAGGGTCTTGTTGTACGCCCAATGGTTCGGCGGCAGGTAGCTGAGCGTCGGCTGCGGCACGCCGTAGTACACGGCGTCGATCCAGCCCTTCTTGTCGATCGCCATGTAGATCGCCTTGCGCACCGCCTTGTCCTTGAACTGCGGCTTGCCGCAGTTGAAGTAAATGAATTCGACGAACGGCGACGGGCTGAGCAGGATGTGGCTGCCGGGAAGCTTCTGGGCGCGGCTGTAGAGCAGCGGCGGGATGCCCTGCAGGTCGTAGATATCGACCTCGCCGGTCTGGAACTGCGCGTACAGCGTCTGCTGATCGGGCACGTATTTCTGCACCAGCGAACGAAGCTTCGGCGCACCCAGGTGATAGCTCGCGTTCGGTTCGAAGGAGATGTAGCTGCCGGCGACGCGCTCCTTGAACCTGAACGGGCCGGTGCCGATTGGCGACGTGTTGAACGGTGCGGTGTTGATGTCGGCGACGCTGTCCAGGATGTGCTTCGGGATAATGCTGGTTTTCTGCCAGGACACCATGTACGGCGCGAAATTGTCCTTTAGCTGGATGCGGATCGTGTGGTCGTCCGGCGTCTCGAATTTCTCGACGTGTTCGTGGCCGTTGCGGCTGCGCACGGTCACTTTCGGGTTCATGATGGTGTCCAGAGTGAAGGCGACGTCGGCGGAGGTGAACGGTTTGCCATCGTGCCAGGTGACACCCTGGCGCAGTTTGATCGTCCAGGTCCGGCCGTCGGCGCTGATGCCGCCGTTCGCCTGGGTCGGCATCTCGGCCGCGAGGTTCGGAAAGAACTTGCCGTCGGCGCCGATCTGCCAGAGCGCATCGAACACGATGTACTCGACGGAGGTTTCCACGCCGGTGTTCACGTACAGCAGCGGGTTGAAGTTCACCGCCTCCTGCGTGACGCCGAACACGCACTGGCCGGCCACCCCGGCCGCGCCGGCCATGCGGCTGTTGCCCAGTGCGACGATCGCGGCGCCGCCAGCCAGCAGTTGACGCCGTCCGAAAGCTGAATGCGTACCCATCATCCCGTCTCCCCTCTGGGTTATCGTTTTCTCGTCACGGCTGTGCGCACGTCGCGGTCCAGGGTCCCGCTAGGCCCGCAGGCGGCTGCCATCCGGGTCGTGGAACGGCCCGCTGCCGACGCGCGCGGTTCGCTTCACGCCGACGACATGGACATCGACCGCGGTCCCCGGCAGCGCGACGTCGCGGTCGAGATAGGCCAGCGCCAGACTCGCCCCGACCGTATGCCCGTAGGCGCCCGACGTGACGAACCCGACACGGCGTTCGCCGATCCACACCGGTTCGAATCCGGATGCGTCGGCATCGTCGGCGTCCACCACCAGCGGCACGAGCACCTGCTTCGCCGTTCCCGCGTCGCGTTCGCGCAATGCCGCGTCCCGGCCGACGAAGTCGGGCTTGTCGAAGGCGACGAAGCGGTCCAGCCCGCTCATCCCGGCGGTGTAGGCCCAGGTGAACTCGCGCGACCAGATGCCGAACGCCTTCTCGATGCGAAGGACATTCATCGCAGTGTAGCCGATCTGGCGCAGCCCGAACGCGGCCCCCGCGTCCAGCAGCGTGCGGTGCAGCGTACGCTGCTCGGCCGCGGCGACGTTGATCTCGAAGCCGAGTTCGCCGCATACCGACAGGCGGCCGACGCGCGCCCGCGACAGGCCGACATCGATCTCGGCGCAGCCCATGAACGGCAGCGCCGCGCCGGAGACATCGGCCTCCGTCACCGCCTGCAGCACGTCCCGCGCGCGCGGGCCACTGAGCGCGAATCCGGTGACGGCATCAGAAAGGTTGCGCAGCGCCACGCCGGCGTCCGGCATCCGGGCGCCAAACCAGCGCAGATGCCATTCCTGCAGGTAGTACGACCCCATCAGCCAGAACAGGTCGTCGCGCCAGCAGAACACCGTCAGATCGCCCATCAGCCGGCCGGAGCGGCTGAGCATCGGCGCCAGCCGGGCGCGACCGGGTTTCGGCAGGCGGCACGCGAGCAGCCGGTCGAGCCAGGGCCGTGCGCCGGGCCCCGCGACCTCGTAGCGCGCGAAGGCGGTGGTATCGATCACGCCGACGCCATTGCGGACGGCGCTGCATTCCGCGGCCACGATCGGAAAGGCGTTGGAGCGCCGCAGCGTCGGCGTCTCGACGAAGGCATCGCCGCCGGGCGCGAAGTAGCGCGGGATTTCCAGTCCGTACACCGCGCCGAACCGCGCGCCCTGCGCCTGCAGGGCGTCATGCGCCGGCGACGTCCTGAGCGGCCGGCCGGCCGGCAATTCCTCGTTCGGGTAGGTCAGCACGAAACGCCGCGCGTAGAACTCCGCCGTCTTCGCCTTGAGGTAGGCGCGGTTGGCGGCGAACGCCCCGTAGCGTGCGACATCCATGCCGAAGATGTCGGTGCCCGGCTCGCCTTCGATCATCCATTGCGCCAGCGACAGCCCCACGCCGCCGCCCTGGCTGAACCCCGCCATCACGCCGCAGGCGACCCAGTAGTTGCGCAGACCCGGCACCGGGCCGACCAGGGGGTTGCCGTCCGGAGTGAAGGTGAAGGCGCCGTTGACCCAGCGTTTGATGCCGGCGCGCTGCAGACATGGGAAGCGGCTGAAGCCGATTTCCAGCTCCGGCGCGATGCGCTCGATCTCTTCGGGGATCAGCTCCGTGCCGTAGTCCCACGGCGCACCTTCCACCTGCCAGTGCTTCGGGCGCCGTTCGTAGATTCCCAGCAGCAGGCCGTGACGTTCCTGACGCAGGTAGGTGAAGCCCTCCATGTCCACGGTCAGCGGCAGCTCGCGGTCGAGCGCCTTCACCTCCGGGATGTCCTCGGTCACCAGGTAATGGTGCTGCATCGGCGTGACCGGCAGATCGACGCCGGCCATCAGGCCGACCTGTTTGGCCCACAGGCCGCCGGCGTTGACGACGTGCTCGGCGACCAGCGTGCCCTGCTCCGTCACCACGGTCCAGGCGCCGTCGGGCCGGGGATGCAGCTCCAGCACGCGGTTGTGCAGGATCACGTCGGCGCCGCGCCGCCGCGCGCCCTTGGCGTACGCCTGCGTGGTGCCGTAGGCGTCCAGGTGGCCCTCGTTGCGGTCATAGAGTCCGCCGTAAACTCCCGACACGTCCACGATCGGGCACAGCCGCCGGATCTCGTCGGGTCCGATCAATTCGGACTCCATGCCCATCGTCTTGAACAGCGCCCATGTCGCCTGCAGCCATTCCCAGCGTTCGGGCGTACCGGCCATGTTGATGCCGCCGGTCATGTGCAGGCCGAGGTCGTGATCCCCGGCCGCCTGCAGCTCCTGATACAGCCGGATCGTGTAGCCCTGCAGCGCGGCGATGTTCGGATCGGCGTTGATCGCGTGAAAGCCTGCGGCGGCATGCCATGTCGATCCGGCGGTCAGTTCCGCCCGCTCGATCAGCGCCACGTCGGTCCAGCCGAGCCTGGCGAGATGGAACAGCACGCTTGCGCCGACCACCCCACCGCCGATCACCACCGCCCGGTACTGCGCCTTCATGTGCGGGGTTTCCTCCAGCCCTGACGGCCGCCGGATGAAATGATAGACACCGGCTTGGCGCTGTCAATACACCTGTGTATGGCGAACGATCTGGTCCTGATCGGGGCGAGGGGGAGAAGCATGGCTGATCGCCGCAAAGCGGACGCCGCAGCGCGACGCCTGGAACGGCGGGACTGGATCGAGGCCGCCTGCCGGGTGTTCGCGACCGAGGGCGTGGACCAGGTGCTGATCGTGCCGCTGGCGGAAACGCTGGGCGTGACGCGCGGCAGCTTCTACTGGCATTTCCGCGACCGGCAGGACCTGCTCGATGAACTGGTGGCGGTCTGGCAGCGCAAGAACACGCGCGCGCTGGTCGAGGCGGCGACGCGGCCGGTGCGGGATTTCCCCGAGCGGTTCATGCACATCATGCGGTGCTGGATCGACGTGTCGCTGTACGACCCCGGGCTCGATCTGGCGATGCGGGACTGGGCGCGGCGCGAGCGCCGGGTGTTCGATCGCGTGCAGGCGGCGGATGACGAGCGCATCGCCGCGTTCGCACGCGCGTTCGAGGAGAAGGGCGAGCCGCCGCGCATGGCCTTCATCCGCGCGCGCACCGTCTATTACATGCAGGTCGGCTACTATGCGGTCGGCATCTCGGAACCGCTGGAACAGCGGGTGCAGTTCCTCGGCGAGTACTACAACGCCTTCGTCGGCGAACCGCTCGCGGCCGAGCGGGTGCGGGACTGGGTGCGCACGGTATGCGAAGGCGCGGCGATCCGCCCCGGGCCGTAGCGTGGTCACGCGCTAATCCGCCGTCGCCAGCACGTTCCACCCTTGCAGGTCGATCCAGTCCGGCTCCAGCCGCTCGAAACGTGCCAGCCGGAAACTGGAGAGATCGGCGAAGCTGCAGGCGCCGTCCTGCACGATGTCGCGGATGGCATGGCCGCTCGCCGGCGACAGGCCGAAGCCGATGCTCGACAGCGTGGCGATGGTGACGTTGCCGCGGCGGTCGATCACCGGGCGCCCGTCCGGCGTGTTCTCGACGATGCCGGCCCAGCTGCGGATCACGCGGGCATGCGCCGCGCGCGGGAACAGGCGCGCCAGCCGGGCGGCGATGGGGCGCAGCAGCGGCGTGCTCGCGCGCGGCGGCACGGCGTTGCCGTGCAGCGCGATCCATTCATGCGGACCGCCGCCGTAGGCCAGATTGCCGCGCAGCGTCTGCCGCCCATACAATCCATTGCCGTCCACGCCGCCGAGCGGCATCAGCGGCAGCGGCTCGGTCACGATCATCTCCGCCCGCGCCGCGACCATCGGCACGTCGATGCCGAGCATGGCGGCGAGATGCCGCGTCTGCGGACCGGCGGCGAGCACGAGATGGTCGCAGCCGAACGCGCCGCGATCCGTCAACACGCCCGTCACCTGCTCGCCGCTGCGCGCGAATCCGGTCACTGCGGTGTGCTGCAGCACGCGCCCGCCGTGATCCTGCAGCGCCCAGGCGTAGCCTTGCACGGTGCGGTGCGGATTGGCGTGGCCGCCGAACCTGTAGAAATACCCGCCATGCGCGTCGTCGCCCGCCAGCGGCACCAGGCTGCGCAGTTGCGCCGCATCCAGAACTTCGGTGGCGAATCCCTGGCGCGCGGCGTTGTGCATGGCCTGCGCGCAGCGCGCCAACTGCGCCGCGTCGAAGGCGATGCGGATGCGGTGCGGCTGGAATTCCGTCGGGTAGCCCAGCATTCCGTCCAGCAGCGGCCACAGGCGCTGTTCCTCGGCGAACAGCGGGCTGAAATGGTGCGTGCAGCCGCCGCCGTTGCGCCCCGACGCTTCCCACCCGACGATGCCCTTGTCGATGACCAGCACGTCCACGCCGTCGCGTGCCAGCCACCAGCCGGCGGACAGGCCGGTCGCGCCGGCGCCGACGATGACGACCGACGCGCCCTTGCCGCTCCGGCTCATTCGCCGCCCTCATCGCGCGCGGCGGCGGTATAATGCGGTTTCACCTGCCAGAACGGCAGGTACTGGGATTTCATGCCGAACCAGGCGTCCCAGTGCGCCGCCATCGCCGCGTCGTCGCCGCCGGCGGCAACCGCGAGCGGCAGCGGACGGACCGGGGCGCGGTGCGTCGCCGGCGGCACCTCCGCCAGCGCGCAGCCGGCGCTCAGCGCCAGCAGGCACGCCACCTGCTCGCGGCAGCGGCGGCCCTGGCAGACACCCATGCCGGCGCGGGTCAGCCGCTTCACCTGATCGGGATTCGGCGCGCCTTCGCCCAGCAGCGCCCGCAGGTCGCGCCGGTTGCGGCGGTCGTCCGGCCAGTTCAGGTAGCGCGGCGGGCGAACTTCCAATATTTCGCGCGCGGTGACCTCCTCGCAGCGGCAGACATGTGGCGCATCGGCATCCGTCGCCAGCACGGTCGCGCGCACCCAGTCCATGCGATAGGCGGCCATGTCGGGCGCGTCGCCGGGACCGGCGGGGTGCAACGCGACTTCGCCCGATACCGCGCGACGGCCCTCGGCGCGGGCGATCGCGGCGTCGCGCGATTTGGCCGGCCAGATTCCGGTGCAGTCGCCGGCGGCCGAAATCGCCGGGATGCTGCTGCGCCGGGCACCGTTTAGCACCGGCACGTGGCCGCCGCGCGTCGCAAAAAATTCGATGCGGCAGCCGGCGGCGTCCAGCAGCTCGATCACCGGCACGGCGCCGACGCCGAGGATGATCGCGTCGCAGGCAATGCGTTCCTCGGTCCCCGGCACCGCCAGCCCGTCGCCGCCGCGCCGTGCGATCACCAGCGCCGTCACGCCGTCCGCGCCGCCCTCCGCCCGCCGCACGACGCGGCCGGCGCGCAGCGTCAGGCTGCCCGGCGCGTCGAGCGGGGCGTCGGCCGTCTCGACCACCGCGGCGATGTCCAGCCCCGCCGCCTGTAGCTGGCGGGCGCCGTCGAGCGCCTCCGCCGTGGTGCCCAGCACCACCGCGCGCCGCGCCTGCAATGCGCCG
>JAJZVE010000172.1 GCA_021845835.1 Pseudomonadota bacterium
TTGTTTAGAGCGCGATCGGTTTAAGTCGATCACGCTCTACCCCTATTTTGGCGAGCACGTTGGCCGGTTTTGATTGAACAGGATGGTTCAATCAAAACCTACCTTGCTCTAGAGCATGATTTCTTAAATGAGAGTCGTTTTTGTGGCTGGAGTTGCGACTACAGGCCACCCGGACCAAAACCATGCGAGCCGGATGGGCAAGGTTCGCCTCAATGGCCGCAGGCTTCGTCCTCGCTACCCCCTCAAATGCGTGAATCCCGTAGGTACAGCGCATCTGGGAGGTGGCGCGCCGCTCACGCCTCGCGGCGTTCTGGCCGGAAATGGGCGAGATCTGACGCGCGCGAGGTTGGCAGCAGCTCAGTTAATAATCGACCGCTACGTTTTTCGCTTGTTCGTTGAGATTTTCGAAGAAGCGATACATGCGCACGGCGTAATCCGTCCATTGGTCCCAGGCCACCGGATTCTGCCGGGCGCGGAACTCGAAGATGATGCCGGGTTTGGGGCCGGACGGGGTTGGGATGAGGTCGGTGCGCTGGCCGAGGCCGCCGAGGCCGCGCAGGCGATGGCCTACCCCGGCGGTATCGCGATAGATCGGGTTGTTGACAGGATGGAACGCGCCGATCTTATGCGCCTCGGCGGTGAGCAGATCGCGGCCGCGGGTCATCTCCAGAAGCCAGGCCCGGCGCGTGATGGGAAGCGTCACGCGCTGCCCCGGCCCGAGCTGGCTCTGGTCGGAAATCTCGTAGCCGATCAGCGGCTGGTTGGGATTGGCGCCGCCGCCGAAGCCGGCGACATTGGCCATCACCGTGGTGCAGATGTAACTGACCCAGTGCAGGGGGTTTTGCCGATAGTGATCGCGCTCGGCCTGCGGCAGGGTCGCGAAGATGCCGGCGAAATTCGTTCTCGCCATGACGACCATGAGATATTTGGCTGCCATTATCGGCGTATTCGGCGCCGGCGGGGTGCCGCGTTTGATATAGGTCGCAATCAGGCTCACGAGGCCGCGCAGCTTTGCGCTCGGGACGTGCCCCGGCCAGTTCGGATCCTGCAAAGCGGCGGGAGGCAGCCGGACAGAGGCGAATACCCCCGCATATTGCTGGGCCGAGCCGCCGAAAAACTGAGTCGTCGCATTCCGGTTGGGGTTTGCAAGCACGCGCACGAGCTTGCGATAGCGGGCCAGGAGGACGCCCGCCGAAACTTGGGGAATGGCGCTGATGGGCTGGTTTTGCGTATAGATCACGAAGCGCGGGGTCGCCGGGATGTGGCCGGCGAAATCGGTGTTGCGGAGCTGGGCCTGCCCGCGCATCCCATTCATCCTGCTGACGAAGGCTTCGAGGATGCGCATACGCGCGCGGACGCTTCCTTCGCCCTGCGCATTCTCGTCCACGGGTTTGACGACGAACTCGATCTCGCGGCCGTCGATGGTCATGTCCCAGCCGGTGGTCCGCTTGAGGGTAAACCCCTTGGAGAAGAGTGGCGGCGTTGCCTGGCCAGGTGGGATCGGTGCGTCTTTGTAGATTTGCCAGTTGGTTGCGAATTCGAACCCGACGGCCATGGCGTGGTCCCTCCTCGTTCTGCGTCGTGCTTTGCAGATCTTCGTCGTATTGTCTGCATTCCTTCGGCCGTGGCGCCGCGCCGGCGCTTTTCGATCGCGGCAAGTCAATACCACGAAAGGTTGAATGTGTCGACGCGCATCTCTATGGTCCGCTGAGGCGGGACTGGCGGTTCGCCGCGCTTTGCGGCCGCGGTGCGTGGGAGGGGTGCACGGCATGATGGTGCCGGGAGGGTTGACGTGCGGCGCAATCGGCACACCGCAACACCGGGCCGCGGCACGCGCGATGGCGGGCGTCATTACGGTGTTGTGGCTACTGTTCGTTGCGCCAGCGCCGGCGCGGAGCCAGCCTGATTGCGATACCGCTATCTTTACGGCTGAGCGTGATGCGGCTCTGCCCAGCGGGCTGCTCGCGGCCATTGCCGTCCGCGAATCCGGCCGCCCGGGGCCTGGCGGCGTGCTCGCGCCGTGGCCATGGACGATCAATGCCGAGGGCAATGGGCGTTTTTTCGCCACCGAAAATGAGGCCATCGAGGCCGTGCAGGCTCTGGAAATGCGCGGCGTGCGCTCGATCGATGTCGGATGCCTGCAGGTCAATCTGCGACACCATGCCCACGCCTTCGCCTCGCTCGCGCAAGCCTTTGATCCGGCGGCCAATGCCGCTTACGCCGCCCGCTATCTGACCGCATTGTTTGCCGAAACCGGGGATTGGCTGGCCGCCGCCGCCGCCTATCACTCACGCACGCCAGCACGCGGCGCGCCCTACCGCCAAGCGGTGCTCGCGCTCTGGACCGGCGGCTGGCCGCAGCGGCGCGGGCGCTCAGTGTTGCACCCGTTCGCGCCTTTGCCGCTGGCGGGCGCGGCCGAGGAGCGGGTCGGCGCGGACGCCCTTGCACGCCTGATCGCAGCGACGCCGAATTGCGTTGCGGCGGGGCCGAGCGCCGGCGCCTGGGCGCTGCCAATGCGTGCGGCTGGGTGCGGCGGCTCGCCCTTCGCCTCGGTGTCGTCGCTGCGGCGGGCCCTGGCCGGCGCTGCGGCGCCAAGTGGCGAATTCCCGCCCCCGCCGAAAAACCGGTCATCTGCGCTGCAACCGCCATCGTTTTTACCGACAATTCCGAATACAAATCGCTGGTGACCAATTTTTACTATCTGAAGCGCTCTTTATGATAGAATTTCATCGACATACTTTACACTGGCTGTCGTAATGGCGTATCGTTCGCATTGAAGAGATGCGGTAATGGGGGGATGCCGGTTCAATTGACAAATGGTGCTGTACTGCAATGCAGCTTCGGTGCGGCCCCTGGGGCCTTGCAGGTCTTGCCGACCAACCGCGTCATGGCCAATAGCGCCCCCGCGGCGACCATTATGGACCACGTCCCAATCGTGAATATTCCGTCATTCGGCATGTGCTCCAGCCCTGCCAATCCAACCGTTGCGGCCGCGACCGCGGCGGCGCTTGGTGTGCTCACGCCGATGCCCTGCGTCCCGGCGACCGTGGCGCCGTGGCTGCCGGGCGTGCCGACGGTCCTCGTCGGCGCTCTGCCGGCGGTGGATAATACCTGCAAGCTCATGTGCTTGTGGGCGGGGGTCATTCAGGTCGCCGCGCCCGGCCAGTTCACGGTCATGACTCCCTGACGGTGGCGCGGCCGTGAGCCCTCACCCTCGATGTGTTTGCGTCCGCAGTGGCGCGAGCGCTTGTGCCCCTCGGTACGGCGATCGGCCGGCGGTGGCTTGAATGCGGGCCGCGATCCTCATCGTCTTTGCCAATATCAGTGCTTTTTCCCTGGGCGTGGTGATGGGTGTTTGGCTGCTGGCCGCGCATCCCGGCTGGATGGCCTCCCCCCTGCCGACGCCCACCCTGCCGACACCCACCCTGCCGACACCGGCGCCGCGCGTATCCCCGTCCGCGCTCTCCGCGCCCGCGCCATCGCTGGCGCCTGCTGCGGGCCTAGCCGGCGCTGAGGCGGCCGAACGCCCTGATGCCGCATCGCCGGCGCCGAACGCGCAAGCCACGCCGCCCACCCCCGCCGCTCTGCCCCTGCCCGGCGCCGCGTCGAGCGCTACCCTGGCCGCCAATCAGGTGGCCGCGCCGAGCCCGCCGCCATCCGCCGCCCCGCCATCTGCCATCCCGCCATCTGCCATCCCGCCGCCAACCGCGCCGGCGTCGCTGCCGAGAGCCGACACCGCTCCGCCCGCGCCCGGCATATCCGCCGAGCGGCGCGCGCCACCTTCCGCCAAGGAAGCGACGCCGGCCGCAGCCGGCGCCGGCCGGAACAGCCGCTATCTTTTGCAGGCCGGCGCCTTTCAGGACGAAGCCAACGCGACGCGGCTTGCGGCCGAACTCAAGCGTTTCGGCTATAAAGCCACGATCACGCCGGCGACGTTCGGGACCAGAACGCTGCTTCTGGTTCGCATCAATGGCTTCGGCGATCGCGCGGCGGTTGCCGAGACCGCGGCCGCGATCCGGAAGCGGATCGGGATTCCGGTGCTCATCGTGAGGGCGGCGCCATGATCGCGCGGCTCTTGGCGTCTTCGGGGGGGCGCTTTCGCGCCCGCGCCGGGCTTGGAAAGCGCTTGATGTTTGGCGGCCATTGCCTCGCGCTTTCGGTTCTGGCCGGGTGTTCGACCCCGTCCTGGCTCTGTCTTGCCCCCTCCGGCCCGAGCCGGGTGACCCTCGTTGCCGATGCCGACGCCAATCGGACCTCGGCGGTGGCCGTCGACCTCCTTTTCATCTCCGACCCGCTCGCCGCCCAGCAGATCGCACCGCTCACGGCGGAGGCGTATTTCAGCCGGCGCGCCCAGTTGGAGCGGGATTTCCCGACAGGCCTCGTCATACGCTCGTGGGAAATCACGCCGGGACAGATTCTACGGGATACCGCCGTCCACCCCGATTGCAACCGGGTGCGCACCCTGCTGTTCGCCCGCTATGGCACGCCAGGCGATCACCGGCAGTCTCTCGGCGATGCCGGCAGCGTCGTGGTTTCTCTCAAGCGAGAGGATTTCACGGTATCGCCATGATCAAAAAACCACGATATGCGTTGGGAGATCGCTGTGATTGATGCGCGCTCGATTCCGCCGGCGGTGCAATGGCACGAAGGCATGCTGCTGTCACCGCAACATTTTCAACAGGCGACGCGGCGCCAAGAGAGCTTGCAGAGCTATATGACCCTGGCCGCGGCGCCCTTTGGCTGGGGCGTGAGCCGCCTCAGCATCGACAAGGCGGCATTGGTGGGGCGGGTTTTCGCGGTCACCGAGCTTGAGGCCATTCTCCCCGACGGTCTCGTCGTCACCCATTACGCCCATCTCGACCCTGCGGCGCCGCGGCTTGAGTTCGATCTCGCGCCGTTGCTCGCCGATCCGCGGCCAAAACGGATCGCCGTGCATCTCGCAGTCGCAGCCTCGCCTTCCGGCGCCGGTCAGCATGGCGGCCATCAGCGCTATCGGCAGTTCGAGGACCCCAATGTCCTCGATGAAAACACCGCCGATAACGGCATTGCCATGGCCCGCTATGTGCCGCTGCTCGGTTTGCAGATCACCGAGAGTCCGCAGCACCTGCCCTCTCAGCGCTTCGTCAGCCTGCCGCTCGCGGTGTTGGAATGTGGCCCGCAGGGGCCGGTCCAGATCGATTATGAGCCGCCGCGTTTCCGTCTCGATCAGCAATCCCTGGTGTTTCAGTGTGCGAACCGCGTCTGCGCCGATTTGCGCAGCAAGGCGACCGAATGGGGGGTGCGGTTGAGCGGCGCCCTGGCCGAGGGGCAGGCGGCGGTCGCGAGCGAGAGCGTCACCACGCTCCGCATGATCGCCCGCGGGCTGCCGCGGCTCGATGCGCTACTCGCGACGGCGGCGACGCATCCGTTCGATCTCTATCTCGCGCTCTGCGATATCGCCGGCGATTTGTCGGTGATCGGCGGCCAGGTGATGCTGCCGGCCTTCGGCGGCTACCGGCATGTCGAGCTTCTCGGCGCTTTTCAAGCCGTCGCCGGTTACATCGACGCGGCTTTGCGTCAGTTGCGGACCCCCTACAGCTCGGTTGCGTTCGAGCATCCCGAGCCCGGCCGCTTCATTCTGGTGATGCGGCCTGAGTATCAACGTGCGGCGAGCCTCGTGATCGGCGCTCGGCTGGGCGCGGGCCAGGATGCCGCCGCGGTGCGGGAATGGTTCGATAGCGCTGTCATCGGCGGCGTCTCGCGGATCGCGGCGATGCGCGACAATGCCGTGATCGGGGCGGCGCGGGAAGCGATCGGCAGTGTGCCCGAACTCGATCTGCTGCCGCCGCCCAACATGGTTCTGTTTCGCGTCTCGACCGAGGCCGGTTTCGTCGCCGCCGGCGACGTGCTGGAAATCAGCCAGACCGCCATGCGCGAACTTGCGGAGCCGGTGGAACTCCGCCTCTTCTACGCGGCGTCGCAAAGCTGATGGCGACGCTCGTTCTGTCGCGCGACGCCGAGACCGCGCTCAGACGCTACAGGGTCTTTTATCGCGAATTATTCCAGATCAAACGCTTGCTGCAGGCCGGCAATTTCGCAGCACTGGTCGGTGACGCGGCGGCGGCGGGCATGCTCTCGGGCAGTGTGGGCGAGCAGACGCTGCAGGCGGCGCGGCAGCGATTGCGAACGGCGATCCTCGTCGATGAGGGGCTCGGGGAGGGCGCCGGGGCTGGATTGGCGGCGGGCCGGCGGGCCGGGATCAGCCCGGGTTATGTGTGCGCCGCCGTCGCCGATGCGGCGCTGCTCCACGATATCGACTGGCCGGGCCGGAGCGGCTGGGCGGAGACGCCGCTCGAGGTTCTGCTCTATCGCAGCAGGATCGCGGGAGATCGCATTTTCGATGCCGTCGACGATCTCGTCGCCCGACATCGCGAGGACGCCGAGGCAACGGCGCTCACCATCCTGCTTGCGCTTGAGACCGGCTATCGCGGCCGTTATCGCGACGGCGATGACCGCGGTGAGATCGAACGGCTGAAGGCCCGGCTCTATGAATTCGTCTTCCGGATACCGCCCACCGCCGCCTTTCCCCTCAAGGGGCTTGCCGTCGGCGCTGAGGAGGCGCTCGTTAATGCGCGCCCGGTGTCTCTCCCGGCGTTGCGCCCGTGGCTGATGGCGGTCGTCGGGTTGACACTCGTCTATCTCTTCGTGAGCTTGGCACTTTGGCATGACGGCGTTGCCTCTCTGGTCAGCGATGCCGCGCGGGCCGTCGATCTGCTGCACCAGGTTGTGCCATGACGGGTGCGCTCGCCTTGCCGCCGGCGTTGGCCGATCTGCTGCCGGCGCTCGCCATGGTGTTCGCGGGGGCGCTGGTGATGGCAACGATCGCTGCGATCCGCCAGTTCCGGCCGAAGCCCCCGTCCATCCCCGCCCCCGCGCGCGAAGAGCGACCGCCGGCGCCAGCGCCGACGGGTTTCCGCGCCGCTGCCGTGCGGCTCGCCGCGCTCCGCGATCCCCATGACGGCATCGCCGGGATTCCGCTCATGGTCACGATCGGCAGTGCGAGCGCCGATCTGCGGCGCTTCATACCGGCGTTGCGGAGCGGCGATCTCGCCCGCGCCGAGCGGGATCTTTTCGTCGGCGACTGCCGGTTCTCGGTCTGCCCCGATGGCGCCGTGGTGAGCTTTGACGACGGGCTGCTGCAGAGCGAACGCGCCGAGGCCCGCTGGGCCGCACTCCTCAAGGGCCTGGCCACCATCCGTGCCGACCGCCCGTTCGACGGTCTGGTCGTCATGCTCGATGCGGGCGCGCTCCATGGCCCCGGGCGCTGGGCCGATGATCGGATCGTGGCCCTCGGGGAGCGGCTCCATCAGTTGATCTGGATGGCGCAGCGCGCCGGCGGATGGCGGGTGCCGATCTATCTCGTGCTCACCGGATGTGAGTGCCTGACCGGGTTTACGGCGACCCTTGAGGCGATGATGAAGGAAGCGCCGCTCATCCAACAGGCGCCGTTCGGCTGGGCGGTTCCCTATGCGCTCGAGAGCATGTTCGAGCGTCGGTGGGTGCAAAACGGGATCGACGCCCTGGTCTCGCGCCTCTCTCTGGCACAGGCGCCATTGCTCGTCCGCGCCACCGAAACCGCGGCGGCGGAGCAGATCCTATTATTTCCCGAGGCCGTCGCCGCGCTGGAAGAGCCGCTCGCGCAAGTACTGACGCCGATGCTGCAGCCGAGTGCCTATCACGAGGCGTTCATGTTTCGTGGTTTCTACTTGACGGGCGGCGCGACGCCGGATGGCGGCACCGAGCCCGCAGCCTTCGCCGCCAAACTGTTTCACGACAGGATTTTCCCCGAACACACCCTCGCGCAGCCAGCCCTCGGGGCGACGACGCGCCGGCGGCGCCAGATCCGCATGGCGCAGGCGGGTCTCGCCGTGCTCGCGATTCTGATGGCGATCGGCCTTGCCGTCATCGAGCGCGAGCAAAGCGCCACCGCCTCGGTGCAGCCCCTGGTCGCGGCCAGTCTCGACATCGCTTCCGAGGTGAGCGTGAAAGGCATGCCGGACCTTGCCGAGCGGGCCGCCGTGACCCGAAAACTGCTCAGCGCCATGAGCGGCGTCGGCGTCAGCAGCATCGAATCCGTCTGGGCGCCGCTCTCTTTGCTGAGCGGGGCCGATAATACCGTGACCGCTGCGATCCGCGGCGCCTATGAACATGTCATCCTGCGCGAGGTTCGCGGCCGGCTCGCGAGCGGCGAAGCGGTGTTGCCGGGCAATTTCGACGCGCGCGCGGTGGCGGCCTGCGCCGGGTCATCGGCGCCGTCGGCCAATGGCGTGCCAGCAGGCGGGGTGCCAGCCGACGGCATCGCGCAAATGCAGCAGATCGTCGCGCGGCTTGCGCAATATCCGCAGCAGATCACCTTCTATCATCAGCTCAGAAACCATCCGGAGATCGACGATCTCAAGCGATTGCTCGAGTTTTCTCTCGATGTCGCGCTTCCGGATTCCT
>JAJZVE010000173.1 GCA_021845835.1 Pseudomonadota bacterium
TGCTGCCGGATGCGACCGACCTGGAAAGCACCCAGCTGATCCGCGTCGGCGGCACCAAGTTTGTCGAGCAACACTGGGACCATCGCGGGGTGGCGCTGCGCGCGGCGGCGGTGGCGCCGCAGGGCGAGGCGCGGGACTTCACTTGGATTTCCACCGAACTCGCCCGCCGGGCCGGCCTGCTGGAGCGCTACAACGCCGCGCTGAATCGCGGCGCCGCCGGCGTGGCGCTGAAGACCGAGCAGTACGACTACAGCCTCGCCACCGACGAGGCGCACGACGTCGATGCTATCTGGGACGCCGTCTGCCGCGCCGCCACAGCCGAACTCAGCGACGGCGCCATGGTCCGCGACCTCGACTGGTTCCGCCAGTACGGCCATTTCGTCGTGCCGTTCAAGCGCCAGGACTGGTATCTCTATCCGACGATGGTGCGGCTCGGGCTGCGTTTCGAGCTGCCGTACCAGGAGCGGCTGCTGCGCGTCGGCGTGGAACTCGGCCGGCGGCTGCACGAGCAGGGCATCCACTGGTGGGACGGCCAGCTCGACGAATACGTCGCGGTGCCGCAATGGCATGACGTGCCGGAACGCTGGGTGCAGTCGGTCCGCGACATGGGCGCTGATCCCGCCAATTATCCGTTCTGGGGCATCACCACCAAGTCGATGCCCTACACCACCGGCAACAACGCCGGTATCCCGCTGATGCACGAGGTGGGGGCCAATCTGCGCGGCCACGGCGCCGTCATCCTCAATGCCGGCACCGCCGCGCGCCTCGGCATCGCCCGCGGCGACTGGGTGGAGGTACGCTCGCCGATTGCGGCGACGCAGGGCCGCGCCGAACCGGTGCAAGGCTGCCGGCCGGATACCATCGTCATTCCCGGCCAGTTTGACCACTGGAAGACGCCGGTCGCCAAGGATCTCGCCTTCCCCTCGCTCAACACCGTGGTGCCGCTGTCGCTCGGGCTGACCGACGCGACCGGGTCCGGCGCCGATGTGGTGCGCGTTTCGGTGCGGCGGATCGCTGCGCCCGCGCGGTCGGGTGCGGCATGACCCGCTATGTGATGGTGGCCGATCTGCGGCGCTGCGTCGGCTGCCAGACCTGCACCGCCGCCTGCAAGGAAGGCAACGGCACCCCGCCAGGGGTGCAGTGGCGGCGCGTGCTCGATCTGGAGACCGGCACCTATCCGCAGGTCAGCCGGGTGTTCGTGCCGGTCGGCTGCCAGCACTGCGCCAATCCACCCTGCATGGAGGTCTGCCCGTCCACCGCGACGCAGCAGCGGGCCGACGGGATCGTGACCATCGACTATGACCTGTGCATCGGCTGCAGCTATTGCGTCATGGCGTGTCCGTACGACGCGCGCAGCGTGGTCGACCGATCAGAATACGCCTTCGGCGACACGCCGACCGCAGCCGAGTCCGCGCGCACCGGCCACCGGACCGTCGGGGTAGCGAGCAAATGCACCTTCTGCGCCGGCCGGATCGATGCCGGTACGGCGCGCGGCCTGGTGCCGGGGAAGGACCCGGAGGCGACGCCGCTTTGCGTCAACAGCTGCATTTCCGGCGCGCTGGCCTTCGGCGACATCGACGACCCGACCGGACCGGTCGCCACCCTGCTGGCCGAGAACCAATGGTTCCGCATGCACGAAAGCGAGGGCACGGAACCCGGCTTCTACTACATCTGGGACAAGGGGAAACTATGAGCGCGGCGGCGGCTTCGCGGCGCCAGCGGCATTGGGACCTGCGGGCGGCGGGCAACTTCATCGGCGGCGGCACCGGGACGGGGCTGATCGTCATGGCAGCGCTGGCGGCGGTGGCGGGGGCGCCGTTCCGGCTGGCGCTGGCGATCGGCCTTGCCGCGGTGCTTGTCGGGCTGTCGCTGGTGTGGCTGGAAATTGGCAGGCCCTGGCGTGCGCTCAATGTGTTCTTCCACCCGCGGACCTCGTGGATGACGCGGGAGGGGATTCTCGCGACCGTGCTGGTGCCGGTGGCATTGTTCGCGGCGGGCATGGGCAGCGCGGTCGCGGCGGTCGGTGCGGCGCTGCTGGCCTGCGGCTTCCTCTATTGCCAGGCGCGCATCCTGCGTGCGGCGCGCGGCATCCCGGCATGGCGGCAGGCGGAGATCGTGCCGCTGATCCTGGCCACCGGCATCGCCGAGGGCAGCGGGCTGTATCTGCTCGCGGGCGGGCATGCCGCGCCCTGGCTCATGTTCGCACTGCTGGCCGCGCTGCTGCGGGAAGTGGCGTGGCGTGCCTATCGTGCCGGAGTCGCCGCCACGCCGGCGGGCGCGCGCAGCGTGGAGGTGTTCGATGCGCCGTCGGGCCAGCTTGCCTACGCAGGGCAACTGGCCGGGGCGGCGCTGGTTGCGGTCGCGCTGCTGGCCGGCCCGCTGGGCGGGACCGCTGGCCTGCTGGCGTGGGCAGGCGGCGCACTGATGGCGCTGTCCGGCTGGGGCTTCAAGGCGGTTCTGATCACCCGCGCAGCCTTCATCCGTGCCGCGGTGGTCCCGATGGTGCCGACGCGGGGCGGCCGGTGAGCCATGCACGGCCAGGCTTGCGGCCCTGAGATGGGCGCAGCCGGCGGATCAGCGCGCGCGCCGCGCCGCGCGCCGTGGCGGCTTCGCCTCGGCAGCGGCCCAGGGGCGCCGTGCCACCAGTTTCAGCATGGTGGACAGGCTGATCGAGCGCAGCGTTGCCACTGTCTGTGCGTCGATCTCGGCCAGCACGAAGCGCAGCCCGTCGGCGATGTCGAGGCCGGCGTCCGCCGGCGGCTGCTCGTCGCTGTCGGTGCTGACATCCTCGAAGATGCGGATCACGTCGATCAGCGTCAGCCGCTTGGCGTTGCCGGCGAAGCGGTAGCCGCCGCCGACGCCGCGCACCGCGTCCACCAGCCCGGCGCGGCCCAGGTCGCGCAGCACCTTGGCGAGATGGTGGGCCGAAATCCCGTACTTGTCGGCGATCTCCACCGCGGTGAGCTGGCGCTCCGGCGCGGCGGCGAGTTCCAGCACCGCGTACAGCGCGAAAGCGGTGGCCTTTTGCAGCCTCATTTGGGCGGCGCCGTCCGGCGGTCAGTCAAGATGCGTCTCCAGTTCGATGAACGGGCCGGCGGTCATGCCCTGGCTGCGGAAGAACGAGTGGATCACGGTGTTGTCGCGCGCCACCATGGTGCGGACGCGATCGACGCCGGCGGCGCGGAAGCAGTCGCACACCTTCTCGAACAACCGCGAGCCGAGTCCGCGCACGCGCAGCCGTGCGCGCACCTGCACGGCGAAGATCCAGCCGCTGGGCGGGGAGCCGAACTCCCACGCCCGCACTTCGCCGACGATGAAGCCGTCGATGCCGCCGGCGCTGTCGGCGACCAGAAAGAAACGCGGTTCGCCGTGTCCGGCCCCGAACCGCGCGAACATGTCGCGCCAGTAGTCCGGCTTGGACAGTCCGGTCACGTCCTCGTCGAGCGCGATCACCCCCGGCACGTCCGCCGCCGTGGCTGGGCGGATGACGGTATCGTCGTCGCGGCCGGCCCTGGACGGCTTGGCCATTCGTCGCACCATGTCATCTCCCGCCGCGCACTGCTGAGGCGCGGCGCTTCGTCGTCGCATCGATTTACCGCCCGGCCGGGTCACCGCGCCGATCCGGTATTCGTGCGCCGATTTGCTGCAATACCAAGCCGACCCGCAGGTTGTCGATACCCGGGGCACAGAGACAAGCACGCAAGAGGACGAAATGCAGGATAACACCGTCACCATCGAGCCGAGTCCGTCCGGCAGTCGCCTCCGCTTCGCGCCACAGTTCAACGTCGCCGCGGCTTTCATCGACCGCCACCTCGCCGAGGGACGCGGCGATGTCATTGCCATCCGCACCGTTGATGAGGAGGTGAGCTACGCGGCACTGGCCGAACGGGTGGCGCGGTGCGGCAATGCCCTGCTCGGCCTCGGCATTCCCCGCGGCGGCAGGCTGTTGATGACGGTGCTCGACGGGCCGGCGTTCTTCTATCTGTTCTGGGGCGCGATCAAGGCCGGCATCGTGCCGGTGCCGCTGAACACGCTGCTGCGCGCTGGCGATTACGCCTGGGTGATCGACAATGCCGAAGGTGCGGCGCTGGTCTATTCGCCGGAACTGGCGGCCGAGATCGAGCCGGCGCTCGCCCAGGCACGGCACCGCACGCCGGTGGTGCTGCGGACCGAGGGCGAGGGGCTTGCGCTGCCCGCGCTGATGGCAGCGGCGTCGGCGGAGCTGGAGCCGGCCCCGGCCGGGCCGACGGACGATTGCTACTGGCTCTATTCCTCCGGCTCGACCGGCCGGCCGAAAGGGGCCGTACATTCCCAGCGCGACCTCGCGGTGGCATGCCAGCTCTATGGCGTGGAGACGATCGGTGTCCGCGCCGGCGACGTGTTCTACTCGGCGGCGAAGCTGTTCTTTTCCTACGGGCTGGGCAATGCGATGGCGATGCCGCTGTGGGTCGGCGGCACCTCGGTGCTGATGCCGGGGCGGCCGACGCCGGAAAGCACCTTTGCCACCATCGAACGGTTCCGCGCCACCGTCTTTTTCGGTGTGCCGACGCTGTTCGCGCGCCAGATCGCCGAGTTCCCGCGCCTGCAGCCGGACCTGTCGTCGCTGCGTTTCTGCGTCTCCGCCGGCGAGGCGCTGCCGGCGCATCTGTTCGAGGCGTGGCGCAAGCTGACCGGCACCGAGATCATCGACGGCATCGGCTCGACCGAGCTGACGCACATGTACATCTCCAGCCGGCCGGGCGACGTGAAGCCGGGCAGCACGGGACGGCGGGTGCAAGGTTACGATCTGAAGATCGTCGATGAGACGGGCGCCGAGGTGCCCGCCGGAACCGGCGGCCGGCTGCTGGTGCGCGGCGAGTCGATCGCCAAGTGCTACTGGCGCAACCCGCGCCCGACCGCGGTGGACGGCTGGTTCGACACCGGCGATACCTATCGCGTCGATGCCGACGGCTACTACACCTACAGCGGACGGAGCGACGACATGCTGAAGGTGGGCGGCATCTGGTGCTCGCCGGTGGAGATCGAGGCGGCGCTGATCGAACATCCGGACGTGCTGGAAGCGGCCGTGGTCGGGCGCGAGGATGCCGACGGGCTGGTGAAGCCGGAAGCCTGGATCGTGCCCAAGGACCCGGACGCGCCGCTGCCGCCGGAGATCGAGGCGGCGCTGGTGCGCCACTGCAAGACGCGGCTTGCGCCCTACAAGTACCCGCGCTGGGTGCATCTGGTGCCGGACCTGCCGAAGACCGCGACCGGCAAGATCCAGCGCTTCGTGCTGCGCCAGCGCCCGCCGCCGGCTGCGCCCGCCGTGGCCACGGCCACCGCCACCGCCACCGCCGCGGAACCGGCGACGGCAGGATAAAGTCGAAGCGTTGATCTGGATCAAGCGCGAACGCCGGCGGTGCCTGTAAATACGCATAACGCTACTCTTTTACGAGCAGCGCCGCCGGCACAGGAGGACGCGGATGCCCCACGAACGCCCCACCCGCAACCGGCGCGCCGGACGGACCGCGCCATGACCGAGGCGGCCAGGCAGGTCCGGACGTTCCGCCTCAACGGCCGGGACCATGCGGCGCTGGTCGCCGACAACGTGCTGCTGCTCGACTACCTGCGCGAGCAGGCCGGGCTGACCGGCACCAAGCGCGGCTGCGACGGCGGCGAGTGCGGCGCGTGCACGGTGCTGATCGACGGCCACCCGCGGCTTGCCTGCCTGACGCGCACGCAGGAGGTCGAGGGGCATCACGTCGAGACCATCGAGGGCCTCGCCCAGAACGGCCGCATGTCGCGGCTGCAGCTTGCGTTCCACGAACGGCTCGGCACGCAATGCGGCTATTGCACGCCGGGGATGGTGATGGCGGCGGAGGGACTGTTGCGTCGCAACCCGGATCCGGACGAGGCGGAGATTCGCGCTGCCCTCGGCGGCAACATCTGCCGCTGCACCGGCTACGTGAAGATCATCGAGGCGGTGCGCGATGCCGCGGGCGGCGCGCCGTGACCGTGATGCGCAAAGCCCACGACGTGGTGGGCCGCCCGACGCCGCTGATCGACGGCATCGAGAAGGTGACGGGGCAGGCGAAATACACCGCCGACCTGCCGGCGGCCGACGCGCTGGTCGGGCGCATTTTGCGCAGCCCGTACAGCCACGCCCGCATTCTCAACATCGACACCGAAGCGGCGCGGGCATTGCCCGGCGTGCGTGCCGTCATCACCGGCGCGGACTGCGCGTTCACCTACGGCGTGCTGCCGATCGCAATGAACGAGTATCCGCTGGCACGCGACCGCGTGCGCTATCGCGGCGAACCGGTGGCGGCGGTGGCGGCGGTGGACGAGGCGACCGCGGCGGCGGCGCTGCGGCTGATCCGCATCGAGGTCGAGGAACTGCCGGCCTACTACACCGCCGCCGCCGCGCGCGCGCCCGACGCCGTGCTGCTGCACGACAACAAGCCGGGCAACCTCGAACGCGAAGTGCATCATCGCTTCGGCGACGTGGAGGCGGGGTTCGCCGCCGCCGATCTGGTGCGCGAACAGGTGTTCCACTGCGCCGAGGTGGCGCATGGGCAGATGGAACTCAACGCGGCGCTGGTCGAATACGACACCGCCCGCGACTACCTGACCTTCTGGAGCACGACGCAGGTGCCGTACTACGTGCATCTGATGCTGTCGCGCTGCCTCGAGATGGACATGAGCCGCATCCGCGTCATCAAGCCGTTCGTCGGCGGCGGCTTCGGCGCGCGGGTGGAAACGCTGAACTTCGAGATCGTCGCCGCCCTGCTGGCCCGCGCCGCCGGCGGCAAGGTGAGCCTGCGGCTGTCGCGCGAGGAAACCTTCCTGACGCATCGCGGCCGGCCGGACACCGAGGTGCGGCTGAAGCTCGGCATGACGCGCACGGGCCGCCTGACCGCCTGCGCGTGCGAGGTGGTGCAGCGCGGCGGCGCCTATGCCGGCTACGGCATCGTGACGATCCTCTATGCCGGCTCGCTGCTGCAGGGACTCTACGACATCCCGACGATCGCCTACGACGGCCGGCGCGTCTATGCCAACCTGCCGCCCTGCGGCGCCATGCGCGGCCACGGCTCCGTCGATGTGCGCTTCGCGTTCGAGGCGCTGCTCGACAGCATGGCGAACGAAGCGGGGCTTGATCCGTTCGCGGTGCGGCGCGCCAATCTGCTGGCCGCGCCGACCGAGACCATGAACGGGCTGCGCGTGGAAAGCTACGGCCTCGGCGAATGTCTCGACTGGGTGGAGCAGGCGAGCGGCTGGCACGACCGCCGCGGCCGGCTCGGGACCGGGCGCGGCCTCGGCATGGCCTGTTCGCATTACGTGAGCGGCGCCGCCAAGCCGATCCACTGGACCGGGGAGCCGCACGCGGTGGTGCATCTGCGGCTCGATTTCGACGGCGGCATCACGCTGCTGACCGGGGCGGCCGATATCGGCCAGGGGTCGAGCACGGTGATGGCGCAGGCCGCCGCCGAGGTGCTGGGCGTACGGCTGGACCGGGTACGGGTGATTGCCGCCGACAGCATGCTGACGCCCAAGGACAACGGTTCCTATTCCTCGCGCGTCACCTTCATGGTGGGCAACGCCACCATCGACGCGGCGCGCGCGCTGCGTGCCAGGCTGGTCGCGGCGGCGGCCGACAAGCTGGGCGCATCCCCCGATTCGATCGAGTGCGAGCAGGAAACCTTCCGCCGCACCGGCGACAACACCCCAGGCCTGACCTTCGCCGAGGTGGCGCGGGCGGCGCTGGCGCTGGACGGCGGCGCCATCACGGTCAAGGGCAGTTTCTCCTGTCCGGTCGAATTCCAGGGCGGCAAGCACAAGGGCGGCGCGGTCGGCTCCACGATGGGCTTCAGCTACGCCGCGCAGGTGGTGGAAGTCGCGGTCGATATCGACACCGGCATGGTGGCGGTGGAAAAGGTCTGGGTGGCGCAGGATTGCGGCTTCGCCATCAACCCGCTCGCCGTCGAAGGCCAGATGCAGGGCGCGGTGTGGATGGGCATGGGCCAGGCGATGGGCGAGGAAACCCGCTACGAGAACGGCCTCGCGACGCATGCCAGCCTGCTCGACTACCGCGTGCCGACCATCGTCGAATCGCCGCCGATCGTGCTGCACATCGTCGAGAGCATTGACCCCAACGGCCCGTTCGGCGCCAAGGAGGCGAGCGAGGGCGCGCTGGCCGGGTTCATCCCGGCGCTCGCCAACGCCATCGCCGACGCGGTCGGCCTGCGGGTCGATACGCTGCCCGTGACCCCCGACCGGCTGCTGGAGGCGCTCGCCAGGCGCCAGCGGGAACGGCGGCTGGCGCGCGCGCTGGAAGGAGTCGCGTGATGGACATCCTGCCGCAATTCCGCGTCGCTACGCCCGCGACCATTGCCGACGCCGTCGCCGCCAGCCGGCAGCATCGCGCCGGCCGGTTCATCGCCGGCGGCACCGACCTGATGGTCAATCTGCGCCACGGTATCGGCGATCCCG
>JAJZVE010000174.1 GCA_021845835.1 Pseudomonadota bacterium
GTGAGCTGGGTGAGGTCGTTGGAGCCGATCGAGAACCCGTCGAACACCGCAGCGAAGGCATCGACCTGGATGACGTTGTTGGGAATCTCGCACATGACGTAGATCTCCAGCCCGTCCCGGCCGCGCACCAGGCCGTGCTGCGCCATCGCGTCCAGCACCCGCCGCGCTTCCTCGACGCGGCGGCAGAACGGCACCATGATGCAGAGGTTGGTCAGCCCCATCACCTCGCGCACATGCAGCAAGGCCGCGCATTCCAGCGCGAATCCCTCGGCATAGGCCGGGTGCGCGTAGCGTGCCGCGCCGCGGAAGCCGAGCATCGGGTTGGCTTCCTTTGGCTCGAACGGCGCGCCGCCGATCAGGGCGGCGTATTCGTTGGTCTTGAAGTCCGACAGCCGCACGATCACGGGTTTCGGATGGAACGCCGCGGCGATGGTGCCCACGCCTTCCGCGAGGCTGCGCACGAAGAAGTCGCGCGGCGAGTCGAAGCCGCGCGCGCGTTCGGCGATGCGCCGGCGGTCGGCCTCATCGACGCGCTCCGGATGCACCAGGGCCATCGGGTGGATACCGATATGCTCGCTGATGACGAACTCCATGCGGGCGAGGCCGACGCCGGCATTGGGCAGCATCGCGGTGCGGAAGGCGAGGGCGGGATTGCCGAGATTGACCATGATCCCGGTGCGCGGCAGCACCAGCGCCTCGGCGGGCAGGCGCGTCGTGGTGAACGGCACCGCGCCGTCATAGACGGTGCCGACGTCGCCGCCGGCGCAGGCGACGGTGACACGCTGTCCGGTGCGCAGCGTCGTCGTCGCGTTGCCGCAGCCGACCACCGCCGGCACGCCGAGTTCGCGGGCGACGATGGCGGCGTGACAGGTGCGCCCGCCGTGATCGGTGACGATCGCGCCCGCCGTCTTCATCACCGGCTCCCAGTCGGGGCTGGTGGCGCCGGCGACCAGCACCTCGCCGGGGATGAAACTGCGCAGATCGGCGGCGCCGGCGATGATGCGCACCGTGCCGGTGCCGATCTTCTCGCCGACGGCCTTGCCGGTGACCAGCGCCGTGCCGCTGCCGGTCAGCTCGTAGCTTTCGAAACTGTCGGCGCTGCGGCGGGAAGCGACCGTTTCCGGCCGCGCCTGCACGATGTAGAGCTGCCCGTCCTCGGCGTCCTTCGCCCATTCGATGTCCATCGGCACGGCATGGCCGGCGCGGGCGGAGTAGTGGTCCTCGATGCGGATTGCCTGGTCGGCCAGGGCCAGCACCTCGGCGTCGTTGATGCAGAAGCGCGCGCGCTCGGCCTCGCTGGTCGCGACGTCGCGGGTGGTGGCGCCGGTGTGGCCCGGCGCGAGGCGCATGCGCAGCTGCTTCTGCCCCAACGCGCGGCGCAGCACGGCGCGATGGCCCTGGCGGAAAGTCGGCTTATGGACGAAGAACTCGTCAGGATCGACCTTGCCCTGCACGATGTTCTCGCCCAGGCCGTAGATGCCGGTGATGAACACCACGTCGCGGAAGCCCGATTCGGTGTCCAGCGTGAACACGACGCCGCTGGCTGCGGCATCGGAGCGCACCATCTTCATCACGCCGACCGACAGCGCCACCTTGAAATGGTCGAAGCCGTTGTTGACGCGATAGACGATGGCGCGGTCGGTGAACAGGGATGCGAAGCAGAGCCGGCACGCCTGCACCAGATCGTCGGCGCCGCGGATGTTGAGATAGCTCTCGTGCTGGCCGGCAAAGCTGGCGGTGGGCAGGTCCTCGGCAGTCGCCGAGCTGCGCACCGCAACGGCGACATCGGTGCCGTAGCCGCGCTGCAACTGCTCGTACGCCTGCACGATCGCCGCGCGCAGCACGGCGGTGCCGGTGGCCTCGTACACGATGCGCCGTGCCGCCGCGGCGCGCCGCGCCAGTTCCGCCACGTCGGTCACATCCAGGCCGTCAAGCAGGGTGTGCAGCGGCTGCCACGCGCCGGCCGCGGTCAGGGCGTCGCGATAGGCCTGCGCGGTCAGTGCGAATCCGTTCGGCACCCGTACGCCGGCGGCGCTGAGGGCGCGGTACATCTCGCCGAGCGAGGCGTTCTTGCCGCCGACCAGCGGCACATCCTCAAGCCCCAGAGTGGCGAACCAGCGGATCAAGGACGTGGCACTCATGACGGCTGCTTGCTCCCGTGAGGGGGCAGAGTCGGCAGGCAGGGCGGCGCTCGCATTGACGCAGGTCAAGCATGGCAGCGCCGCACCTGCTCAAGCGGTGCGGCGGAAGCGGCTGAAGCGGAACGGCGCGGGATCCACCACCGGCGTCTCGCCGGTGATCAGTTCCGCCATCAGCCGTCCCGCGCCCGGCCCGATGCCGAAGCCGTGGCCGGAGAAGCCGGTCGCCAGATAAAAGCCGGGCAGCTTCTCCACCGGCGAGATCACCGGCACCGCGTCCGGCATCACGTCGATCAGCCCGCCCCAGCGTTCGGCGACGACCATGTCGCGGAAGAACGGGAACGCGCGCAGCAGCGCCTGGCGGCCGCCCTCCAGGATCGGCGCAATCGGCGCGGGGTCGAGCACGCGCACCTGTTCGAACGGCGTCCGCTGGTCCAGCCGCCAGCGCCGCGGCAGACGCCATTCCTCGATGAAGCGCCGGCCGACGCGCAGGCGCAGTTCGCGGCGGTTGCGCAGCCATGCCGGCGCGAAGTCGCGGAACAGGCGGAAACTGTCGGGCACCAGCTCGGCCACCGACGCATTGCGCCGCGCCACCGTGTAGCCGCCGTCGAGTCGCTTGCGGAAGCCGAATTCGGATGAACCGGCAGACACCTCCGGCCCGCCCGGCAACTTCTCGGTGCGCAGCACGCTGCCCAGCACCTTCAGCGCCGGCAGGTCGATGCCGAGATTGCCGCAGAACAGGCGCGACCACGCGCCGCCGGCCAGCACGACCGACTGGCAGGCGATGCGGCCGCGTTCCGTCACCACGCCGGCGACGCGCCCGCCCTGCGTTTCCAGCCCGCGCACGGCGCAGCCGGTGAGGATGCCGGCGCCGTGCGCGCGCGCGCCTTCGGCGATGGCGGGGGCGGCCATGCCCGGTTCGGCGCAGCCGTCCTCGGGCGTATGCACCGCGCCCGCCCAGCGCACCGCCGAGCCGGGTACGATCGTGTCCACCGCCTCGGCGCCGATGCGCCGTGTCGGGATCTGGAACTGCCGCGCCGCCTCCAGCCAGTCGTCGTAGCCGGCGAGCATCGCCGGAGTGTCGCACAGATAGGCGATGCCGGTCTGGCGGAACCCGGTTTCCCGCCCGGCCAGCGCATTCATCTGCCGCCACAGCCGCAGGCTTTCCAGCGCCAGCGGGATTTCCTGCGCGTCGCGGCCCATGGTGCGGCACCAGCCCCAGTTGCGGCTGGACTGCTCGGCGCCGATGCAACCCTTCTCGCACAGCACCGTCGGGATGCCCTTGCGCGCCAGGAACAACGCCGTGCTGGCGCCGGCGATGCCGCCGCCGATCACCACCACCTCCGTGCGCGGCGGCGGCGCGGCATCCGATTCGACGTGATCGACGCGCGGTGCCATGCCCTGCTCCCCCGGAACGACCGCGCCAGTATCGGCGTCGGCGCGTCAGGGTCCAGAGCGGCTTGCCGGCCGGCGGGGCACATGGTGGCATGGCGGCCATGAGCGAAGCCGCACCCGTCCTGCAGGTCGCCGACCTGCGCACCGAATTCCGCAGCGGCGCCACCTGGCACGCCGCCGTCGATGGCGTGTCCTTCGCGATCGGGCGCGAGGAAACCCTGGCGCTGGTCGGCGAGAGCGGCTGCGGCAAGTCGATGACGGCGCTGTCGGTGATGGGCCTGGTGCCGCAGCCCGCCGGCCGCATCGCCGCCGGCAGCATCCGCCTGCAGGGGCGGGAACTGCGCGGCCTGCCGGATGCGGCGCTGCAACGGCTGCGCGGCGACCGCATGGCGATGATCTTCCAGGACCCGATGACCAGCCTCAACCCGGTCATGCCGATCGGCGCGCAGGTGGCGGAGGGGTTGCGCATCCATCGCGGCCTGTCGCGCGCGGCGGCGGACGCGCGGGCGCTGGCGGTGCTGGAGGAAGTGCGCATCCCCTCTGCCGCCCGGCGCTTTCGCGACTATCCGCACCAGTTCAGCGGCGGCATGCGGCAGCGAGTGATGATCGCGCTGGCGCTCGCCTGCGAGCCGGCGCTGCTGCTGGCCGACGAGCCGACCACGGCGCTGGATGTGACCATCCAGGCGGAGGTGCTGGCGCTGCTCGCCGACCTCAAGCGGCGGCACGGCATGGCGATGCTGTTCATCACCCACAATCTCGGCGTGGTGGCACAGATCGCCGACCGCGTGGCGGTGATGTATGCCGGGCAGATCGTGGAGGAGGCCGGCGTGGACGCGATCTTCGCGGCGCCCGCGCATCCCTACACGCGCGCCTTGTTCGCCGCGATTCCGGACCTGGAGCGTGAGGGCCAGACGCTCGCCGCCATTCCCGGCCGTGTGCCGGCGCTGGATGCGATGCCGGCCGGCTGCCGTTTCGCGCCGCGCTGCGCCCTTGCGCGCGCCGGCTGCGAGCGGGCGCAAGTGCTGGCGCCGGTGGCCGAGGGGCAGCGGGCGCGCTGTCATGTCGCGACCGGCATTGAGCCGCCGTGACGATACGTGCAGGATCGGGCGGCAGTCGAGGGAGGATCGGGATGCGGATCGCAATGGCGGCTTTGGCGGCGTGCGTGCTGGCGGCGGCGCCGGCGGCGCTGGCGGCGAAAACCACGCTCGCCATCGGCTCGGCGGCCGAGAGCGCCGGCCAGCTCGACCCCGACTTCGCGACCGCGACCACCGACCGCACGCCGGTCGGCTGGATGTTCAATGGCCTGGTGCGCTTCAGGTCCGGCAGCATGAATCCCGCCGACATCGAACCCGACCTCGCCACAAGCTGGGAGAGCAGCGCCGACCGGCTGACCTGGACCTTCCATCTGCGCCACGGCGTGCAGTTCCACGCCGGGTTCGGCGAACTCACCGCCGACGACGTGGCGTTCAGCCTGCACAAGGCGGCCGACCCGAAAACCTCCGCCTTCGCCGCCGACTACGCCGCGTTCGCCACGGTCGAGGCGGTCGACCCCTATACCGTGCGCATCGTGCTGAAGCATCCGGTGCCCAGCCTGCTCGGCCTCGTCACCGACTATTCCGGCGGCTACATCCTGTCGCGCAAGGCGTACGAGCAGCGCGGCGCCGGCTTCACCCGCGCGCCGGTCGGCACCGGGCCGTTCGCGTTCGATGCGCTGGCGCCGAACCAGTCGCTGACGCTCGTCGCCAATGACGCCTATTTCCGGGGCAGGCCGCAAATCCGGAAAATCGTCTATCGCTATATGCCCTCCGACGCCTCGCGCGAACTGGCGTTCCGTTCCGGCGAACTCGACCTGGCGCCCGGCGCGCAGGATCAGGCGTGGGTCAGGCGCATGCACGCTGTGCCGCACGCGATCGTCGATGTGTTCGAGCCGGGCGAGCTGTCGCAGCTCAACCTCAACATCACCGTCAGGCCGCTCGACGACATCCGCGTGCGGCAGGCAATCGCCTATGCCGTCGATCGGCAGGAACTGCTGCGCTGGAAAGGGGCGGAAGTGGCGCGCGCGCCGATCAGCGTGGTGCCGATCGACTATCTCGGTACCGTGGACGCGCAGCTTTATCCGCACGACCCGCAGAAGGCGAAGCAGTTGCTCGCCGCGGCAGGCTACCCGAACGGCCTGACCATCAGGATGATCCATACCGAGCTGCCCGACATGATGGCGACAATGCAGGTGGTGCAGGCGCAGTTGCGCCGCGTCGGCATCACGCTCGATATCCAGCCGGTGGACCACGCGACCTATCACAAGATGATCCGCCAGGATCTCAGCCCGATCGTGTTCTATGACGCGGCGCGCTTCCCGATCGCCGACATCTATCTGTCGCAGTTCTTCCTGTCGCGCAGCACGGTCAGGACACCGACCGCGGTCGCCAACTTCAGCCACTGCAACGTCGCCGACCAGGAGATCGAGGCGGCGCGCGTTGCCACCGACGCGCAGCAGCAGCTTGCCGACTGGGCGGAGGCACAGCGCAAGATCGCCGCGGCGGTGTGCGCCGTGCCGCTGATCGAGACCGAACAGGTCTGGGTGCAGCGCGACGACGTCGATCTCGGCTACGACCTGAAAGGCTCGCTGTCGCTGGGCCCGCTGATCACCGAGAAGACGCATTTCAAGTGATCGTCTTCGCGCTGCGCCGCCTGCTCGCGGCGGTGCCGACGCTGTTCGCGGTGCTGACGCTGGTGTTCGTGATCGTGCGGATCGTGCCGGGCGATCCCGCCTATGCCATCCTCGGCGACCGCGCGACGCCGGAGGCGGTGGCGGCGCTGCACGCGCGGCTCGGTCTGGATCAGCCGCTGATCGTGCAGTACGCCGCCTTCCTGCGCCGCGCGTTGACCGGCGATTTCGGCGTCAGCATGGCGAACGGCGAGTCGATCCTGCACCAGATCGCCGTCGCCGTGCCGCCGACGCTGGAACTGACCTTCGCGGCGATGCTGGTCGGAATCGCGATCGGCGTGCCGGTCGGCGTGTGGGCGGCGCTGCATCGCAACCGCGCGATCGACCTCGGCGCGCGGCTGCTGTCGCTGGTCGGACTGTCGTTCCCGGTGTTCGTTTCCGGCGTGTTCCTGCTGCTGGCGTTCGCCGTGAAATGGCCGCTGTTCCCGGTGCTCGGCGACCTGCAGCCGGGCGACGTGGCCGGCAACCTGCGCAAGCTGGTGCTGCCGGCGGCGACGCTCGGCATCGTCATGGCGGCCTATGTGATCCGCGTCACCCGCAGTGCCATGCTGCAGGTTCTCGGTGAGGACTACATGCGTACGGCGCGCGCCAAGGGCGTGCCGTGGCGCGCGGTGGTGTGGCGGCACGGCTTGCGCAATGCCGCGCTGCCGGTCGTCACCGTGGTCGGCCTCTATGTCGGCATCCTGCTCGGCAACTCGGCGCTAACGGAGATCGTGTTCAGCCGTCCTGGCCTCGGCAGCGTCATCGTCGCCGCGCTGAACGCGCGCGACTACACCATGCTGCAGGCGCTGCTGGTGATCTACTGTCTGCTGATCGTGCTGGTGAATCTGCTGACTGACATTATCTACGGGCTGGTCGATCCGCGCGTGCAGCAAGGATAGGGACGCCGTTGCACGGGCAGGGGAAAGCGCCATGACCACCGCGGACCACATCATCGTCGGCAGCGGCATCAACGCGCTGGTCGCCGCCGCGCTGCTTGGCCGCAAGGGTCATCGGGTGCTGCTGCTGGAACGCAACGACCGCATCGGCGGCTGCATCCGCACCGATGCGATCACCGCGCCGGGTTTCGTCCATGACGTGATGGCGACCACCTTCGTGCTGTTCGTGACTTCGCCCGCCTACGCCGAACTTTCCGGTGAACTGGGCAGGCGCGGCGTGGTCTTCGCGCACAGCCCGACGCCGACCGGCGTGCTGCTGCCCGACGGGCGCAGCGCGATCCTGCGCATGGACCGCGCCGCCAACGTCGCCGCGTTCGAGGCGCTGGCCGCGGGCGACGGCGCCGCCTTCGCGCGCGAGATCGACGCGATGGGCGGGGATCTTCCCCTTATCTTCGCCCTGCTCGGCGGCCCGCTCTGGTCGCGCGCCACGGTGAAGCTGGTCGCGCGCGAGGCCTGGCGGCGCGGCCTGCGCAATCTCGTTGGTTTTTTCGGCGAGGCGCTTGGCACCGCGCGCGCCTGGCTCGAATCCACATTCGCGTCGGAGGAGCTGCAGGCGCTGTTCGCGCCCTGGGTGCTGCACACCGGCCTGGGACCGGAAAGCGCCTATTCCGGTCAGATGGCGCGCGTGATCGCGTTCGCGCTGGAAGCTGCCGGCGCGCCGATCGTGCAGGGCGGCGCGGCGAAGCTGCTCGCCGCGTTCGAATCGCTGATCCGCGACCAGGGCGGCACGATCCGTACCGGCGCCGATGTCGCCCGCATTCTGCGCGACGAGACCAGCGGTGCCGCGCGCGGCGTGCGGCTCGCCGACGGCGAGGCGATCGCGGCGCGGCGCGGCGTGATCTGTTCGGTGACACCGAACCAGCTATACGGCCGGCTGCTGGAAGGCACCGCGCTGCCGGACAAGGTTGCCGAGGGCGTGCGGCGCTATCGCTACGGCAAGGGCAACATGCAGATCCACTACGCGCTGTCCGCGCCGCCGCGCTGGCGCAATCCCGATCTGGCCGGCGTCGCGCTGCTGCACCTCACGCCCGGCCTCGACGGCGTGTCGCGCGCGGCGAACGAGGCGGAGCGCGGCATGTTGCCCGCGGTGCCGACCGTGTGCGTCGGCCAGCCGACCGCGCTCGATCCCGGCCGCGCGCCGGCGGGATGCGCGATCCTGTGGCTGCAACTGCCGGAAACGCCGCGCCGCATCAAGGGCGACGCCGCCGGCGAACTGGCAACGCCAGCGGACGGCGCCTGGACGCCCGCGCTGCGCGAGCAGTACGCCGAC
>JAJZVE010000175.1 GCA_021845835.1 Pseudomonadota bacterium
CAGCGCGTTGCACACCAGCCCGATCAGCAGCACGCCCGCCATGATGTAGAGCGTGCGGTCATAGACGAGATTGTGCGCCACCCCGTGGTCGAGCTGCCACTGCCGCACGCCGGCGATCAGCGCCGGGCCGACCACGCCCGCGACCGACCAGGCGGTGATCAGCCGGCCGTGGATCGCGCCGACCATCTGCGTGCCGAACAGGTCGGCCAGATAGGCCGGAATGGTCGAGAAGCCGCCGCCATACATGGTCAGGATGATGCAGACCGAGGCGACGAACACGCCCGCGAGGCCGAGATGCCCCCAGGTCGGCAGCAGGCAGTACAGCACGATGCCGAGCACGAAGAACGTGTAATACGTGGTCTTGCGCCCGAGCGCGTCCGACAGCGATGCCCAGAACAGCCGCCCGACGCTGTTGAACAGGCTGATCAGCCCGACCAGCCCCGCCGCCGCCGCGACGATGGCGGCCCGCTGCGCCGGGGTAATCGTGGCGGCCGAACCGATGCCGAGCAGACGTGTGCCGAACACGTCCTGCAGCATCGGGCTGGCCATCGCGATGACGCCGATGCCCGCCGTCACGTTGGTGCACAGCACGCCCCAGACCAGCCAGAACTGCGGCGTCCGCCACGCCCGGTTCAGATGCACGTGGCCGTGCGTGATCATGGCACTGCGGGCGGTGGCGGGGGCAACCCAGCCGGTGGGCCGCCAGCCGCTCGGCGCCACGCGGAAGCCGAAGGCGCCGGCGCACATGACCACGAAATAGATGACGCCCATCGTCATCAGCGTGCTCGCCACCCCCGGCACGCCATTGGCGGCGTAACGGCCCATCAGCCACACCGCCAGCGGCGCCCCCACCATCGCGCCGCCGCCGAAGCCCATGATGGCAAATCCGGTGGCCATGCCGCGCCGGTCCGGGAACCACTTGATCAGCGTCGAGACCGACGTGCTGTAGCCGAGGCCCTGGCCGATGCCGCCGATGAAGCCGCAGCCGAGATAGACCAGCCACAGTTGATGCAGCGACACGCCGATGCCGCCCAGCACCAGCCCGCCGCCCCAGCACAGCGCCGCGATCACGCCGGCCTTGCGCGGGCCGGCATGTTCCAGCCAGCCGCCCCAGATGGCGGCGGAGATGCCGAGCAGCGCGATGAACGTCTCGAAGATGTGGGTGACGACCGGGACCGACCAGTTGCACGACGTGGAGAACAGCTCACTGAGGAAACCCTGGGCGGCGCACATGGCGGGATCGGCCGGCGCCGGCAGCAGCCGCGTCATCGGCAGCCAGAACACCGAAAAGCCGTACGCCATGCCGATGCACAGATGGATCGCCAGCGCCGCCGGCGGCACCAGCCAACGATTGAAGTTCGGGCCGGCAACGATGCGCTCGCGGGCCAACAGGCCGATCGAAACCGGCGCGCTGGCGCTGGGACTGGCGACGCTCATTCACTGTCCTCCCTGTCGGCCTTGGGCGGGCCGTTTCGGCGATATGCCGATGTAAAGCCGCATGAACGATGCCGACAAGGTGCCAAACGGAACGTGACGGCGCGGCGCCGGCGATCGTGGCGGGTCATGTCACGAATTTAACACGGTGCGCACGCCACGTTGCCGGCGGCCGGCGCGGCGTTTCGGCTTGACGCCGGCGGAAGCGGCCGCGTACGCTGACCGCGCCCGATCATGGGCCAACTGGGAGGAACGCGAACATGACCTGGAAGACCCCGAAAGTGGTCGAGATTGCCCTTGGCGGCGAAATCAACTGCTACGCCTGCGCCCGCGTGAAGTGACGGCCCGGCGCGCGGTTCCGCGAGGCGCCGCGCGGACGATCCGGCTTTTCTGAACATGCTGGCGGTGATCCTCGGCGCGGCGGCGGGCGGTGGCTTTCCGCAATGGAACTCGGCCGGACCGGGATGCCGCCGCGCACGGGCCGGCGATCCGGCGGCCCGTCCGCGCACCCAGGCTTCCATGGCGGTGAGCGCGGACGGGCGGGCGTGGTTCCTGCTGAACGCCGCGCCGGATCTGCGCCAGCAGATCGAGGCGACTCCCGAACTGCATCCGCCGGCCGACCGGCTGCGCGGCTCGCCGATCGCCGGCGTCGTGGTGACCGGCGGCGATGTGGACGCGATCGCCGGGCTGCTGGTGCTGCGCGAGGCGCAGCGCTTCGGCATCTTCGCCGCCACCCCGGTGCTGGAAGTGCTGGACGCCAACCCGATCTTCGAGGTGCTGGCGCGCAACCTGGTGCGCCGCACGGCGCTGCCGCTGGATGTGCCGACGAAGCTGCCCGACGCGGCCGGCGCCGCTTCCGGCCTCAGCGTCACGCTGTTCGCCGTGCCGGGGAAGGTGCCGCTGTATCTGGAGCGGCCGGGCGAGGCGCCGCCGGTGGTCGAGGACGGCACCACGGTGGGCGCCGCGGTGAGCGACGGGCGGCGCACGCTGTTCTTCATCCCCGGCTGTGCCGCGATGACCCCGGCGCTGGCGGACCGGCTGCGCGGCGCCGACCTCGTCTGCTTCGACGGCACGCTGTGGCGCGACGACGAAATGATCCGCCTCGGCGTCGGCAGCAAGACCGGCCGGCGGATGGGGCACATGAGCCTCATCGGCCCGGACGGCACGCTCGCCGCCTTCGCGCCGCTCGGCGTGCGGCGTAAGATCCTGGTCCACATCAACAACAGCAACCCGGTGCTGCTCGACGACAGTCCCGAGCGCGCCGAAGTGTCGGCGCAGGGCTGGGAAGTGGGCGAGGACGGCATGAGGCTGGCGCTATGACCGCGGCGCACGCCGAGGCGCCGCCGCTCTCGCCCGCGGAGCTGGAGGCGGCGCTGCGGCAGATCGGCGCCGAGCGCTACCACAACCTGCACCCGTTCCACCGCATGCTGCACGCCGGACAATGCGCGCGTGCCCAGGTGCAGGCCTGGGCGCTCAACCGTTACTACTATCAGGCCAGCATCCCGGCCAAGGACGCGACGCTGATCGCGCGCCTGCCGACCGCCGGGCTGCGGCGCGAATGGCGGCGGCGGCTGATCGATCACGATGGTGACGCGCCCGGCACCGGCGGCGTTGCCCGCTGGATGAAGCTGGCGGTGGGGACCGGACTCGATCCGGCCTATGTCGAATCGACCGCCGGCATCCTGCCGGCGACGCGCTTCGCGGTGGATGCCTATGTCGCCTTCGTGCGCGACCGCACAGTACTGGAGGCGATCGCCAGTTCATTAACAGAAATGTTCTCGCCGGCCATCATTGCCGAGCGCGTCGCCGGCATGCTTGCCAGCTACGCCTGGATCACGCGCGACACGCTGGCCTATTTCACGCCGCGGCTGACGCAGGCGCCGCGCGACGTGGACTTTGCCCTCGGCTACGTCAGGCAGCACGCGCGCACGCGGGCGCAGCAGGAAGCGGTGCAGGCGGCGCTGCGCTTCAAGTGCGACGTGCTGTGGGCGCAACTGGACGCGCTGGAGCACGCCTATGTCACGCCCGGCCGGATCCCGCCCGGCGCTTTCGTCCCGGCCGCGTCGTGAGCGGCGCGGCGGACGAGGCTGCGGTGCCGCGACTGCGGCGGGGCGTGAAGTTCCGCCACGATCCGGTGCGCGACGCCTGGGTGCTGCTGGCGCCGGAGCGGCTGTTCCAGCCCGACGCGACGGCGGTGGAGGTGCTGAAGCTGGTCGATGGCGCGCGCACGCTCGGCGCCATCATCGACGACCTGGCCGCGCGTTTCGCCGCGCCGCGCGACCTCATCGCCGCCGACGTGGCGGCGCTGCTGCGCGACCTGGGCGAAAAAGGCGCCATCGAATTCTGATCCCGGAGAACGCCGTGCGCTGCGTCCGCCCCGTCCTGCTTGCCGCCGTCCTGGTGCTTGCTGCGTCCCCGCTGCGGGCGCAGGACGACTGCGCCGCGCTGGCGCAGCGCTGGGCGAAGGGACCGGCGGCGCTGACCGCGATCGAGATCAACGCGCTGCTGCTGAAGGCGAGCGACACCGGCTGCACCGACCTGGCGGCGGCGATGCTGGACGGCGGCGTGCCGGCGGCGGCGGCGGACCGTTTCGGCAACACCGCCCTGATCCATGCCGCACGCGCCGGCCAGGCCGCGATGGTGCGGCTGCTGCTGGCGCGTGGCGCCGACGTGGCGCACCGCAACGCCGCCGGCGCCACCGCGCTGTTCAGCGCCGCCGAGCGCAACCAGACCGCGACCGCGTTGCTGCTGCTGGACCACGGCGCACCGGTGGACACGCCCGGCCGCTCCGACGCGACCCCGCTCGCCGCCGCCGCGTTCAACGGCAATGATGCGCTGGCCGCGGCGCTGCTGGCGCACCACGCCGACCCGGCCGCCGCCGACCGCACCGGCAAGCCGCCGATCGTCTATGCCGCGGCGCGCGCGGCGACGCCGCTGGTGCTGCGGCTGCTGGCCGCCGGCATCGACGTGAATGCGCGCTACGCCAACGACCTGACGGTGCTGATGTGGGCCGCCGGCTATGCGGACGGCGCGGCGGACGCGGACGGCGTGGCGCTGGTGCAGGCGCTGCTGGCGCGCGGCGCGCATGTGGACGACGCCGACAACCGCGGCCGCACGGCGCTGATGATCGCCGCCGAGCGCGGCCATCCCGACGTCGCGAAGCTGCTGCTGGCGCACGGTGCCGACCCGGCACGGCGCGACAGGCAGGGCAGGACGGCGGCCGACCTCGCCGCGAGCGAGGCGGTGAAGGCGGCACTGACGCGAGGGTGACGGCGGCGTCCCGCTACCGTCCCGCCAGATAGCGCGCCAGTGCGTCGATGTCGGCGTCGGAATAGGTCTTCAGCAGCGCCGCCATCCAGGGATTGTTGGTGCGCTGGCCGTCGCGGAACGCCGCCATGGTGGCGCGCAGATAGCCGATCTCCTGCCCGCCGACGCGCGGCGTGGTGCTGTTGCCCTGCCAGTTGGCGAGGTGGCAGCCCTTGCAGCCGGCCGAGTTGTCAACCGTCTCGGCACGCTGCGCCACGTCCGCGGGCGCGCTCGGCTGCTCCAGCGCCGGCCACGGCTGGGCCGCGAAATACGCGGCGAGGTCGCGCATGTCCTGCTTCTCCAGCCCGGCGGCGACCGGCGACATCATGTCGTTCCTGCGGTTGCCGAGCCTGAAGTCGCGCAGTTGCAGGTAGATGTAGCCCTCGTTCTGCCCCCAGAGGACGGGAATGTTCGGCGCCACCGGCCGGCCGTTCTCGCCGTGGCAGGCGCCGCAGAGTGCCGCCTTCTCCGGCGCCGGATCGGCGCGCGGCGCTGTCGGCGCCGCGAGCATTGCGCAGAGCAGGACAACGAGACTCGGTATCGCGCGGATCGGCGTCATGCTGTCTCCCGGTAGCCGCGCGGCGCAACGCAAGGGCGGGGCCATGCACGGCCCCGCCCCGGTTTGCCGCCGCGCCGGCGGCAATGGATCAGTCGAGCGTGAAGGCAATGATGCTGTTGCCACGCTTGTAGTCGAGCTGCGTGTTGCCGCCCGCGGCCACCACCACGTACTGCTTGCCGTCCACCGTGTAGGACGAGGGCGGCGCGTTCACGCCGGCGCCGGCCTGGAACTTCCACAATTCCGCGCCGGTCTGCGAGTCGTACGCCTTGAACGCGCCGTTGCCCTCGCCAGTGAACACCAATCCGCCGGCCGTCGCCAGGATGCCGCCGATCATCGGCTGCGCGGTCTTCACCTGCCAGCGGATCTTGCCGGTGTTGTAGTCCACGGCGGTGACGTTGCCCCACTGCTCCTCGGTCGGGATCACCTTGAACGCGCCGCCGAGCCACAGCTTGCCGGACGGATAGGCGGCGTTCTCGACGAAGTAGTTCATCGGCTGGTGCAGGTTGATCGCGTAGGCGAGGCCCCGCCAGGGATCGGTCGCGATCGGCGACCACTCGACGCCGCCGTTGGCGCCCGGCAGCATGCGCGCGCCGTCCCTGGTCGGCAGCACCCACATGTTCTCCTGCGGCACCATCGCCTCGGAGAAGCGGATCAGGCTGCAGTCCTTGCGGTCGTTGACATAGATATGCCCGGTCTTGCCGGCCTGCAGCACACCGGGAACAACGTTGCCGTTCTTGTCCTTGACATCGACCAGCACGGTCGGGCTGGTCGCATCGAGATCCCACAGGTCGTGCGCGATGTACTGGAAGTGGCAGACGTACTTGCCGGTGTCGAGATCAACCGACACCAGGCTGTCGGTGTAGAGGTTGTCGCCCGGCCGCGCCGCGCCGTCGAGATCGGGCGAGGGATTGCCGACCGCGAAGTAGATGCGCCGGGTCGCCAGATCGACCGACGGGTTCTGCCACACGCCGCCGCCAAGCGTCTTGTACGGGTCGCCGTTCTTCGCATAGGCGGCCTTCTCGGCGGCGATGTCGCGGTGCATGTCGCGCCCCGTGGCGTCCTGCGTCGCCCACACGCCCTGCGAGTTCTCCGGGATGGTGTGGAACGTCCACAGCAGCTTGCCGGTCCTGGCGTCGAACGCCTTGACGAAGCCGCGGATGCCGTACTCGCCGCCGTTGGTGCCGATCAGTACCTTGCCGTCCGCCACGGTCGGCGCCATCGTCTCGCTGTAGCCGAGTTCGGGATCGGCGATATCGGTCTGCCAGGACAGCTTGCCGGTCTTCGCCTCCAGCGCCAGCAGCTTCGAATCGAGCGTGGCGAGATAGACCAGATCGCCAAAGACGGCGACGCCGCGGTTGTTGGGGCCGCAGCAGAACGTGGTGATCGGCCCCATCTTGTGCTTGTAGTGCCAGAGCTCCTCGCCGGTACGCGCATCGAGCGCGTACACATGGTCGAACGACGTGGTGACGTACATGACCCCGTTGACGACGATCGGCGACGTCTCCATCGATTCCATCACGTCGGTCTGGAACATCCAGGCCGGGTGCAGGTGCGCGACGTTGGACGTGTTGATCTGCCTGTTGGGATAGAAGCGGGTCTGATGATAGTTGCCGTTGGTGTGCAGGAAGTTGTTGCCGTCGCCGGCGGCGCGGTTCAGCAGGTCCTGCGTCACCGTGTTCATGTCGCCGTACTTGGCGGCGATGCGGATTTCCTGTGCTTTTACGGTACCCGCCAGACCGGCGAGTGCCAGCGCGACGGCAGACAACGAAACGCCGGCCCTTGTCAGGGTCTTCCTGAGCGATGTCATCTTATTCCTCCCTGGGCGACACCTGAAGTCGATGCGCCTGCGGTGCAGCCTATCCATCACGCCACATGCACGCAAGATCATGTTTGCCGCCCGGCTTGCCGGCGGCGCGGCGATTGGTGATGCTGCGACCAGGCGCGGCCGGGCATCGCACTCGGCAAGTACTGATCCTGCGAGAGCGAAGGGGGGACCATGCGACGTGTGCTGTGCGGGGCGATTCTGCTGGCCGGCTGGGCGGCGACGGCGAGCGCGGCTGACCATTTTGTCGCCTACAACAACACGTCGACCACCGATTTCGACGGTCTTTACATGGCGCCGGCCGGCACCGGCCAATGGGGACCGAACCAGGTGCTTTCCGACAAGGACAAGGTGCTGGACCACGGCGAGCGGCTGCGCCTGAGCGGGATCACGCGCGGGCAGTATGACGTGAAAGTGACGTTCGGGCCGGGCAGGAGCTGCATCAGGCGCGGCGTCGACCTCACTGCGGACCTCAGCTTCGACCTTCGCGACGACGACCTCACCGGCTGCCGCTGAGCGGCACCGGGCGCGATTGCGTTCGCCGTGATCGGCTGGGCCGCGACCGCCGGGGCGAGGCTGCGGCGGCACGTGGGCAGGCGACGTTCATGATCCGCCGCCGCCTCCGGGGTTGCACCCCGCCCGCCGGAACGCTAGGAACGTCGCGGCTTTTGGCCCCGGCGCTGCTGTAGCTCAGTGGTAGAGCACCCCCTTGGTAAGGGGGAGGCCGACAGTTCAATCCTGTCCAGCAGCACCACGAAATCCGCAGAAATCCGCGCCGATTTCCGCCGCATGGCGGTTCCCCCGCAACGATTCGTTGGGCGGCCGGGCAACGCCTGCGTGCCCGCGCTCATCGCGCGGGCACGTTCCGGGCGAGGGGTGTTCTGCGCTGTCGATCGCAGCCTATTTCCGCCACCAGCCCCGTTTGCGCTCCGTTGCCGGAGCCTCGTCCGCGCCGATGACGATCGGCTGGACCACCGGGGCGGATGACGGCTCGGCGGCGGGTTCCTCCGGCACCGGGGACGGTTCCGGTTCCGCCGGTGACGCGGTCGATGCGGCGGCAGCCGGTTCCTCGGCCGGCAGCGGTTCGACCACCAGCGGCGCCTCGGTCGCCGCTTGCGGCTCCGGCTCGGCTTCCGCGGGTGCGGGGGCAGGGACGGGCGGTTCCGGCGCGGCGGGAACGGCTTGCTGGATCGGCGCCGGCGCGATCGGCTCGTCCATCATGTCGAACAGGTCGAACGCCATGCCGCCGAACGGATCGGCTGGGGTCGGGCCGGTATAGACGGGCGCCGGCGCTGCCACGGCGGGCGGCGCGGCGGCGGCCTCTCCGGTGGCGCGGCGGCGCC